>CBDUBK010000219.1:0-4894 GCA_965365375.1 uncultured bacterium
TTTAAAACCCGCCAATAATTTTTCACCGATCGTGAACCGCTTTTTGAAAAGCAGGGAGGGAGATGTGTACGTAGCAGCGGACGACGGCCTGTTTTTACTGAAGCCTGAGGGATTCAAAAAACTTCCACTTCTTGACAAACAAAAAAAAGATGCAGGATTCTACCTTGACAAGCTGATGGAATGGGAGCACTTCATTCTCATTCTGCCCTGGGACCAGGGAGGACTGATGTTGTTTGATAAAAGGTCCCGCCAGCTCAAAGACATCTTTCTTAAAGAAAAAATTTTTAACCTCACGCTTGACCAGCAGGAACGCATTTGGATTAGCACTTTCAAAGGTTTGAGATTACTGGACCAGGATGCACTCAAAAAAGAAAAAATCGTTTTAAAGGATATCCCTGATGCTTATAAACAAATTGCAGGCAACATTACGGGGACAGCCTATTTTGATAAGAAAGGAAATTGTTTTTTAGCTAATGGCACAACTATTCATAAAATTAGTCCTGAACTGCAGATGCAAACCATTGATGCTTCCAATGGTTTGAAAATTCCCTCACTCAACGAATTATTCATCGACAGGGAAGGTTTGATCTGGCTGGCAACAGATGGAAATGGTGCGGTAAAATGGAAGGGAACGGAAACGAAAATGATCAACAGTTTTGAAGGCAGGCCTTCATTGATCACTGCATTGGCCAGCCAGGGTGATACAGTTTGGTTCTTCAATGTAACGGATCAGAAGATCCGCTATTTTTTCAAAGGCGGTTCAGGGTCCTACCCGGTTAATATAAAAAACTGCCGGCCTTACAATATTTACGTGCAGGGGAAAACACTTTATATGGTTGAGCCCGGGCGTTTCATCACCATACATGATAAACACAACCCGGCTTCATACCTGCATGCTTCTGTTGCCAGCCATGAAACAAAATCATCCAACGGAAATGGTATTGTGGATCCAAATGGTGCCATCATTTTGCATAAGACCAGGGCGCACGATTCCTTCTTCCTGTCCGTGATCAAAAACGGCAATATCGTATTTGAACAACCTATCCAGTATACTTCCGACCAGATGGTGATTGACAGGCAGGGCAGGTTGTGGGTGATCACCCGGAGTGACAACCTCCTTCAGTTCAGTATTCACCCCGGAAATGAAAAAACTTACCTGAAACTGGAAAAGGATTATGGAGCGCAGTTGAAAAACAAAAGCCTGAGGTCCATTGTGATTGATACAAGCGGTTATGTATGGCTGGGAACAAGGTCCAATGGTTTGTTCCGGCTGAGTTTCGACGGTAACCGGCTGGACTCTATGATCCAGTTCACAACAGCCAATGGACTTTCCGATAATTTTATTTACAGTCTTGCCTGTGACCGCAACAATGTTTTATGGATCGGCACACAGAATGGCCTGGACAGGATATTTGAAAAAAACGGCAAATACATAATTGGTAATACCGGCAGGGTAAATAACTGGTTCCAGACCATTATGAGGCTGGCTACCACTTCTTCCGGCAATATATGGGCACTTACTTCAGAAGGATCCATACTGAATGTGTCTGCACCTGCATCTCCCCTTTCACCCTACCAGCCGGAATTAAACTTTACCGCTGTTTCAGTAAACAGCCAGTTAACAGAACTACGCAGGGAGTTTTCGCATAAGCAGAATAATTTTTCATTCTCCGTTGCCGCCCCGTCTTTTATTGACGAAGCTTCCATCAGGTACAGCTATCTCCTGGAAGGCAGCGGTAATAAAGAGTGGAGCAAGGCCGGAAATTTATCGGAATTCCATTTCATCAATTTGTCTCCCGGCAGTTATACATTAAAGATCCGGGCAGAATTCCCTGAAGAAACCTACCCGCCTAAAATGATCAACTATTCATTCCTGATCAATCCACCCTGGTGGCAAACCTGGTGGTTCAGAATAGGCTTTGGCCTGTTGCTGCTGGCAAGTTCGGTTATGTTTGTCCGTTATTATTATAAAAGAAAAATGCACAGGCAGCGTTCGCACCTGGAAAGGCAGCAGGCTATTGAAAAGGAAAGAACAAGGATCGCCACGGATATGCATGATGACCTGGGAGCAGGGCTTTCAAGGATTAAATTCCTGAGCGAGACCATAGGATTAAAAAAACAGCAGCACCAGCCTATTGAAGAAGAGATCAGCAAGATCAGGGAATATTCGCATCACATGATCGACAAGATGGGAGAGATTGTATGGGCGCTGAATGAAAAGAACGATTCACTCAGTGACCTGTTGTCCTATACCAGGGCCTATGCTATGGAATACCTCTCCCAGAACGGCATCCACTGTGAAGTGGATATGCCGGACCAGTTCCAGGGCCGGTTTGTGAGTGGTGAATTCAGGAGGAATGTATTTCTTTCGGTAAAAGAAGCCCTGCATAATGTAGTGAAACATGCAGAGGCCGAAACGGTCAACATCAGTATTAATACAGGCCGGGAGTTGCAGGTAAAGATCAAAGACGATGGCCGGGGATTTACCAGGTGTGATATGAGACCATTCAGTAATGGCCTGGGAAATATTGAAAAAAGAATGAAAGATATCGGCGGCAGGTATTCCATCAACCATGACCAGGGAGTCACCATCATACTGGAAGCCCCGCTATCCTGATAACTTTTGTTCTATTGAAGTTTGAACGCTATACAATTATTTTCACCGGACATGAGCATCTCACTGGCAATAGTTGAAGACCTTGATGAAGTAAGAGAAGGGCTTACCCAATTCCTGTCACTGAACAATGAGTTCAAAGTGCTGGACAGTTTCAGAACGGCTGAAGAGGCCTTGTTTGAACTTCCCCGGTTAAAACCCGATATCGTGATCATGGACATTAACCTTCCGGGCATGAATGGCATTGATTGTATCAGGGAGGTGAAAAACAAGACTCCCAAAACCCAGTTCATGATGTTCACGGTCTATGAGAATGATGAAAAAGTTTTTGAAGCATTGAAAGCAGGAGCATCAGGGTATTTGCTGAAAAATACAGGACTGGTACAACTGATCGAAGCAGTAAAAGAATTGTACGACGGCGGATCTCCTATGAGTTCAAACATTGCCCGCAAGCTGGTGAATATTTTCAGGCAGGAAGAAAACAAAGAACCTGTACAGGCACTGAGCCAGAGAGAGAACGAAATCCTGCAACTCCTTTCCAAAGGATTACTATATAAAGAGATCGCTGACCGCCTGGCCATCTCCACTTCAACCGTGCGCCAGCATATACATAAGATCTACGAGAAGCTGCACGTACAAAACAGGACGGAAGCGATCAATAAGGCTTTTGGGAAATGATTGAGAACCGCTCCCTGTTTACTTAACTTTTGTTCTATTGCCCCGGAAATATCATGATGGTATTTTTATTAAGATGAAATGGTTCCTGGTCGTTTGCCTGCATTGCCGGAATGGAAACTGCTTCACAGGATGATGTAACATACCGCATTCTTTTTACCATCGAACATCTGCCATGAAAAATTTATTGCTGCTTTCCCTGGTATTTTTTTCTACCACGGCCTATGCCAGTACAGTTGACACTTTGCCCATCATTTTGAAAAGGCTTGACACTGTAACAGTAAAAGGGAAACCTTCAGGAAAGCCGAATTCCATGGAAATAGATAAAGGCGGGGGAAGACTGGTTTCTGATGATGGAAGGCTGGAACTTATTTTTCCTCAAGGTGCTTTGACTAAAAAAAAGAAGATCACCATTCAGCCTGTCAGCAATCATGCGGCGAATGGCAGGGGACTGGCTTACCATTTAACTCCTTCGGGAACAGCGTTTGAAAAGGATGTAACCCTGGTATTTCATTATGCTGAAGATGAACTGCCGGGAAGCATGCCGGAACTGAAAGGAATTGCCTGGCAGGACGAGAAAGGAAAATGGAGCGCATTGAAGCATCTGACAGCCGATACTGTCAACCGGACCATCACCTCGGTTATCAGGCATTTCAGCAGTTATGCCTCCTTCGATAAAATAGTTTTACAACCTGCGAATGCAAGGGTAAAGGTGGAGAAAACCATCTCCATGAGCATCCAGTATGTGGTTGACAGAAATGAAGAATCGCAAAATGAAAATGAAGATTTTTTACCCCCATTGCCTCCCCGTATTCCTGCGCCTGAATGGTCAGTTAATGATGTAGTAATGGGCAATGCGGATGTTGGCCAAATCAGGAGGGTGGATCAAAACAACAACCTTGTAAATTATACAGCACCGGTAAGTGTGCCTGAACAAAATCCTGTTGCGGTTTCTGCTGAACTGAAAGGAATGGAATTCCGGTTCAATAATAAAGTTTTTAAAGATCCTGCCCTTGTAAGTAATGTATTGATATACGACCGGGCTTACAGGGTTCATATAGAATTTTGGACAGACAACAGTGAAGACGGGATGTGTACCATGAGAATGGAAGATGAAGGTGCATTAACCGTAGTGATGGAAGGCAGCCGGACCCAGATTAAGGAAATCAGCAATCATAACCTGCGTCTCACATTTAATCCCTGCAAATGCGGTTTCATTTGGACCAACAGCCCCCTCCCGGGACCCATCAATATTTCAGGTGCGGGCAGGATTGATGTGAAACCTGCAAAAATGCCTGAACTTCCTTTTGCACGGGTCAGTATCCTGTTGAAACATATTAAATCGCCCATGCCGGATCTCAAGACCACCTGTCCCACAGGAGGACTTCCGCCCGGCATGGGACTGGCCCGGCCATATCTCCCACCCCTCATAGAATTCGAAGCCAACAATGAAGATGAACGGCTGCTTACACTGGCAGAACTTACCGGAAATTCCATGAGCAACAGCAGGAGGCACGGACTAAAGATTCATATCAAATTGATCGATGAGTAATATGCTGTAACCCTAAATTTTTTTGCCAGCCATTCTGCAATATCATGGTAAAG
>CBDUBK010000220.1:0-4864 GCA_965365375.1 uncultured bacterium
CAGAACCGGGAAGCGAATACGCTCAGCGTGCAGACCAATCATTTCAGCGACTGGACCTTGTTTGAAAGTTTTTACCTGATGAGTTCAGGAACATTCGTAAATACCAATGGAAGCGTGCAACTGGAAGTGTTTACCACTGAAGATATTCTGTCGCCCTTGCAACCAGGCAAACAGGTTCCCATGGGCAAAAAAGTTTCCATGGCAGCATCTGCAATTAAAGAATGGAAACTGAATGGTGCCGGCAACCTGCAGCGCAATGGCGCGAAAGCCACATACAAAGCTCCAGCAACTGTACCAGGCGCACCCAATCCTGTTGCGGTGAGTGTGAGCCTCGACCTCAAACAACGCGGCACCTTCCTGCTCTTCAGGCATATCGAGGTACAGAATGATGATGGAGAGATCGAGATCAGGGTAGCCGGTAATGAGTGGGTTAAAAAAACTGCATCCATCGCGGTACGCAGGCCGGATGGGCATATTGCGATTGCTGACAGTGATGGTGATACACAAGGCAGTTATATTCTTATCCAGTTCCTTGGTGGTGTTGGAACACACAATTACAAAGATCCTGCTTCCAATGTGGGTGCCCATATTCATTACCATATTACTGATATAGTGAACTATTCCTGTTTTTATATTAATGGCAATGACCAGCTGGTACCCAGCGGGGGCGGTATCACAGTTACAAGTATGGGAGAAGATGATGGTTTTATTAAAGGAACTTTCAGGCTTGAACCAGCCGGTTATGGTGACAACCTTAAAAACACAATAAATATCGAAGGAAAATTCAGGGTAAAAAGAGGATTTCCTTTGTAATGATAAGCGCTGTCCAAGAAGGCTGCCTCCCTACGGAACAGGCAGCCTTCTTGCATTCGGGAATGTCCTTTTATTTTTTCTGCAATAACATGACTAAGGTTCTGGTTAGTGCTGGGTAAGCATATTATCTTTAAGCTTTATTCCCATGAAAAGAATTCTCAAAACAGGCCTGATCGCCGGTGTTGTACTTTTTATCCTGAGCTATGGTGGTTTATTCCTTACCATCCGGTTCTTCCCCGAGTTATTTGTGAGCTACAATAACCCACTTTTTAAATCAGACGGCAGCAGGGATCTTCTTTTTTACATGCATGCTTTCATCATCAGCTTTGCGCTGGCCTGGTTCTGGGAAAGATTCAAAGGTGATTTCAAAGGCCCTGCCCTGTTAAGAGGCTTGGAATTTGGAATTGTATATGGATTGGTTGCCTTGCTTCCTGTAATGTGGATCACCTTCAGTTCACTGGACATTACTTTCATCATTGTAATGAGCTGGTTCCTGTATGGCTTATTCCAGGCATTGGTGGCGGGCATTCTTTTCGCCTGGATCAACCCCTGATCATCCCAACACTTTTACACGCAGGTCAAATACCACCTGCAACTGGTTCTGCGTTTTGATCATTCCACCGATCTTGCTGGGCGGCTTGATATTAAAATCCGAAAAATGGATCGTTTGGGTACCCATCAGGTTAATATGTGCACGGTCTGCTGATACTACTTTATAATTCACTTCCACCTGCCTGCTCACTCCTGCCAGGTCAATTATAACCCATCCTTTCATAAGCGCATCCCTGCTGTTTTCATCAGGATACCTTCCAAGTGTGAGAAAACGAATGGTCAGACGGGGATATTCTTTTGCCTTGAGTGTTTTTCTCAGGTCAGAGGTCATGATGGAATTATGGCAATCAAAATTTTGTACGCTGAGACCAATCTGTCCCTGCAACTTCAAAGGAACTACACCCTGCCTGGCTACCAGTATTGTATCGGGAGTATCATACCCTGTGATTTCGCAACTGAACTGTTGACATTGGTTTTACCATCAACTTTTAAAGAGCAGCCTTTGGTGACCACCCACCTTGTAAAAGCCGGAGCCCCCGGTTTGAAACCGGCAAAGAGCAGGATAATAAAAACCAGGACCAGATTCCTCATTTCAGTTCAATCAGATTATTCAAAGGCCCTTGATCAAATGGTCCTTTTACTTTTATCAAAACCAAATTATCGAATAGACAGCAAATTACCGATAAGATTTGCTGTTTGATTATTATTGCAATCAATTACCACCCTGAGTATAATCAGGTATCCCGGGAAATAACATTTTATGAAAGAAACTCCGGCAAAAAAAACAAGAATCGTAATAATTGGCATAGGCGCAGTTGGCAGCACAACCGCTTATACCCTTCTATTGAGGGAAAGAATGGATGAACTGGTACTGATTGATGCCAATAAAGAAAAAGCAATAGGTGATGCGCTGGATATGAATCATGGATTGCCATTTGTTGGCAAGGCTGAAGTGTGGGCAGGAAATTATGAAGACTGTGCAGGCGCAGATATTATCGTGATCACCGCAGGTGCCGCGCAGAAACCCGGTGAGTCAAGGGTGGACCTGCTCAAACGGAATGTGGCTATTTTCCAGAGTATCACAGATGAAGTTCTGAAGTATAACCAGGACGGTATCCTGCTGATCGCTTCCAACCCGGTGGACATCATGAGTTATTTCACCCTGCAGAAATCCGGCTGGCCCGCACACCGTGTCATTGGTTCGGGCACCCTGCTTGACAGCGCAAGGTTCAGATACCTGATCGGTGACAAACTTTCCATCGATCCGCGCAGTGTGCATGCCCACATCATTGGAGAACATGGAGATTCGGAACTACCACTCTGGAGCCTTGCGAATATCGCAGGTTCGGAGATCCTGCTGGATGAAAAGGATAAACAATCCATTTTTGAAAATACAAGGGATGCTGCCTACCAGATCATTTCCGCCAAAGGCGCTACTTATTATGCTATCGCGCTGGCCCTTGACCGGATCTGTACTGCCATCCTGAAAAATGAAGCTTCCGTTCTCAATGTATCAACCCTTTTGAATGATTACCATGGTGTAAGTGATGTATACCTGGGGGTGCCCTGTATAGTTGACCGTACGGGAGTACGTGAAGTACTCAAACTCAGCATGAGCGAAGAAGAAAAAAACCTGCTTCACCGTTCAGCAGATAAACTGAAAGGACTGATCAAAACGATTGCTTTTTGAAAGAGTAATTTTAGCTGTATGACCTCCTACTTATTTTCTTATGGCACCCTTCAAAAACCTAAAGTGCAGCTGGAATTGTTTGGCAGGTTACTGAAGGGGGAAAAAGATAAACTGCCGGGTTATAAAATTGGAACGGTTGCCATCAGGGATGAGAAAGTCCTGGCAACAAGCGAACTTCCTTACCACCTGATTGCCTTACCGGGCGAAGAAAATGATTTTATTGAAGGTGTTGTACTGGAACTCTCGCCCGATGAAATCAAAAGCGCTGATGCCTATGAAACGGAAGACTATAAAAGAATTGAGGTGAGGCTTGGATCCGGAAAAACCTCCTGGGTTTATGTTGCTGTTTAAGCTAATAAAAAAATAATGATAAAGCTCGCCCGCACCAATGCACAGGATCCTGCTTTTGTGAACCTGGTGAAACAACTCGACAATGATCTCGCAGAAAGGGATGGCAGGGAACATGATTTTTATGCACAGTATAATGGACTGGATTCGATTCGTTATGTGATCGTCGCGTATGAAGATGGAGAGCCTGTGGCCTGTGGCGCAATCAAGCCATTTGACCAGGAGCGGATGGAAGTAAAGCGGATGTACACCATTCCCGGATCAAGGAGTAAAGGAATTGCCGGCCGGGTGCTGGCAGAACTGGAACAATGGTCAGCTTCCCTTGGTTATAAAGGCTGTATACTGGAGACAGGTAAAAGACAACCTGAAGCGATTACGCTTTACTTAAAAAATAATTACGCTGTCATACCTAATTATGGACAGTATGCCGGGGTGGAAAACAGCGTATGCTTTGAAAAAATTTTCTGATTAATAGTGGCCGCGGGCTGTACGTTTCTCGAGCAGGTTCACGAGAAAGCCTATGCCGTATAATACAATGGACAGGCTCAGGGCAAATACCAGTACATAAACAAGGTTCTCCCCGTCCATCAAGGCCAGCAGGGGATTCTGGTAAACCAGTAAGCCGACAAAAAGGTTGATAAACAGTACTAAAGCATTGGAAAAGACCAGGAGCAACTGGAAAGTGCGTGATATTTTGAACCTGGAAAGATGACGGAACATGGTGATCAATTTTAATAACCACAAAACTGCGTGTATCCGTGAGGGTTGAAAAATGAATTCGGGTGGATTGAGGAAATTGAAGGTTGGAATGTAGGAAGTGATGGGAATGTGGGATCAGGATTTAATATCTCTAAGCCCGGGTAGTACCTGCAGGTTTACCCGTAATTTTTTGAACAGTGAGGGAGCCAGGACCATGCAGCGTAAAAAAGAGGAAGATAAAAACCAGCAGTAAGGGTGTGGTTTTTTCTTCAAAACTTTGCCCCCAATGAACCATAAACAGGGCGACCATAAAATTAAAAACCATTATAGCTGATGCCCACCGGAATAAAACTCCTGTTATAACCAGGATACCGCAAATAAGCTGCGCATACACAGATACCACCGCGCAGGCCAGTGGAAACGGAAACTGGCTGGCCTGCAGGAAGTCCCTGAACCTCAACATATCTTCCCAACTGGTTACATTATCAATTACACCATAAATAAGCCGGATGCCAACGAATAACCGCAGCAGCAGTACCCCCATATCCCCCAAAAATCTGTTCTCTTTTCTCATAACTGAAGCATTCTTAACAAAAACCATTACCTACCTGCCGCAGCATCCACATTTCTCCCAAAGAAAATAGAATTCATCATGAGTTTACTACCGCCCAACCAAAAAGCCCTGAGGTTGGGATTATCGGCAATATAGATCACTCTCCCTGAACCTACCGTGTTTACAATTACAGCTGCTGAATTTTTAAC
>CBDUBK010000221.1:0-4852 GCA_965365375.1 uncultured bacterium
ATAACTGATTGGAACAACATAGGTGAGACCATCTGCATGGCATCCGATTCTTCCAACCAGTTGTGATTGCAATACTTCCCTGACCTGGGTTTTTGATAATTCGCCTAACATTTTATTTTCATTAAAGCACGAACCTAGTGTTTGGTATAAAGCTGGTTAATGACGGCAGGCATGGATTACCTTGACAGCAATCAGCAAGTACAATAACATACCTATTGAAGACATAAACACTGCCACGCGGTTCACCATTCACCATTCACCATTCACCATCTGAGTTCAATCACGCTCCATCATGAGTCCTGTCATGCTGCCTGCAACCCTTTGAAACTAGTTTTGTCAGGCTTTGGAAACCCAAGACTGTAATCCGGCTCTGACTTCAATAGCTGATTATGAAAAAGATACTCGTCATAGAGGATAACCTGGATATCCTGGAAAATACAGCGGAGATCCTTGAACTCTCACACTACCATGTGCTTACCGCTTCCAATGGCAAAGAAGGAGTGGAGCAGGCCCTGAATCACAAGCCCGACCTCATCCTTTGTGATATTACCATGCCGGAACTTGATGGTTACGGAGTACTGCACATTGTACAGAAGAATCCAGACCTTCAACGCACGCCCTTCATATTTTTTTCAGCGAGGTCTGAGAATAGCGATATAAGAAGGGGCATGTCTCTTGGCGCGGATGATTATATCCCCAAACCTTATGACCCTGTTGATCTTCTTACCGCCATTGAAAGCCGCCTGAAAAAAGCAGAGATATATAAAACCAATCTCTCAGGTATCAGGGGTGTTAATGAATTGCTGGAAATGGTAAAGGGTGAAAAAGCCCTGCATGATTTTGTGAATGGCCGGCACCTCGATAAATACAGGAAAAAAGAAAAAATCTTTTCAGAAGGCAACCGTCCTACACGGCTCTATTATGTGGAGTCGGGCAAAGTGAAGATCTATAAAGTGAACGAGGATGGAAAAGAACTGATCCTGAAGATCGTTAACCCCGGTGAATTCTTTGGCTATACCAACCTGCTCGAAAATACAGTTTACCATGAGCATGCCGAGGCTTTGGAAGCAAGTGCGGTGGCAGCCATACCCAAGAGTGAATTCGAGGAACTTATGAATGCAAACCCTGAAGTCACACGTAAATTTATTACGCTGCTGGCAAATGAAGTAAGTGAGCTGGAAGAGCAGCTGATACATATCGCATATTATTCGCTGCGCCGTAAAGTAGCTGACGCCCTGCTATCCGTGCACCGGAAATTTTGTACAGATACCAATAAACTTATTTCCATCAGCAGGGAAAACCTTGCTGCCATAGCAGGTACGGCAACAGAATCACTCATCAGGACCCTGACAGATTTTAAGGAAGAAAAGATCATCGATATTCATGAAGGCAAGATCAGCATTCTTAACCTGGAGCGGTTATCCAAAATGGTGAACTGACCCTTCATTGGGCATTACCGTTTTTATCAGTGCAATTTTTTTTTGAGACACCTGCTGATGCCCGTTACTATTCCGGCTAACGGGCATCATTGTCCTGTTTATACTTGTAACGGAGTTTTACAGTGTTAAAAACCAGTGTATGAAACTCCATTTGTCAGCAGACATTAAAGTAAAAACGCTGAAGCAGGAATTTTCCGCGTTGTTTCCTTATTTGAAAATTGAGTTATTCAGGTATCGCCATTCACAGGGAGAGGCATCAGGACTGGAACAGGTAGCACCTGACAAACTGAAACTTTATGAAGTCACGGGCGCACTCAAAGAAGGGGATGTTTCCATTGAACCATCCATGAAGGTTTCAGAATTTGAGCAAATGATGCAGGATAATTTTGGTTTACCGGTACAGGTTTTTCGTAAGGCAGGTGATATCTGGCTGGAAACTGTTCAGACCGATAATTTATCATTGGAAAAACAGAATCATCTGGCAATGGAATCTGTAAAGACAGGGAAGGCCAGGTTTAATCTCAATACTTTGTTCCTGTGAAGCAGATATTTCTTCTGATTGTTACATCATCAAACCAACTCTTATTACATTATCCTTCCTGACCGCTAATTTTACCGGATGAAGATCCTGGTGATTGAAGATGAGCCGGAGATCAGGGAGGATATTGTGCAATCCCTGAAACTGGAGAATTACGTGGTGGAGACTGCTGTTGATTACGCATCTGCTGCAGATAAGATCGGGATCTATGAATATGACTGTATTCTCCTCGACCTTGGCCTGCCGGGAGGAAATGGCCTGGATTTTCTGCACGAACTTAAAAAAAATGGTCTCAATGGTGGGGTCATCATTGTTTCAGCCCGGGATTCTATTGATGATAAAGTGAGAGGGCTCGACCTTGGAGCTGACGATTATCTTCCCAAACCTTTTCACATGGCGGAATTGCATGCACGCATCAAGTCCTTGATCCGCCGGAAAACCCTTGGAGGCAGTCCCATTCTTGAAATCAACAATGTAATCATTGATACCGAGCATAGAATTGTAACAATTGAAGGGGAAGAGCTCAAACTGAACCGCAAGGAATTTGATGTACTGGTTTACATGGTCACCAATAAGAACAAACTGGTGCTGAAGACAGCCCTTGCTGAACATGTGTGGGGTGATTATATTGATGAAATGAACAGCTATGATTTTATTTATTCCCAGATCAAGAACCTGCGCAAAAAGCTGAATGATAGAAAAGCAGGGATTGAGATCCAGGCGGTGTACGGGTTGGGGTATAAACTTTCCGACTCATGAAAGTGCTCAACTATACCACATCCTACCTGGCAGTTTTCCTGCTGGTGCTGATCACTGTATGGGCCGGGATATTTTATTATGCCATGCTCGACGAGATCTACGACAGCATTGATGACGGGCTGGATAACCAGAAAGGCCTGATACTACAGAAAGTAAAAACAGATTCTTCCATCCTTTATAAGGCTGGTTTCGATGAAGGTGATTATTCCATCACTGGTATAGAACCTGCAGTTGCCATGCAGTATTATGATGTGTACCTCGATACGATGATGTACATGCAGAATGAACAGGATTTTGAACCGGTGCGGATGCTGAGGACTGTTTTCAGTCACAACAACCGGTATTACCAGATGCAGGTCATTACTTCCATGGTGGAAGAGGATGACCTTGTATCAGAATTATTATATGCCATTATCTGGCTGTACACGGGTCTCATAGCTACGATACTTCTCCTGAACAATTTTTTACTGAAGCGTATCTGGCAACCTTTTTACCACCTGTTAAAACAGCTTAAAAACTTCCGGCTGGAAAAACCATCCATAGAAACCAGGAAAACCAGGATTGATGAATTCAGGTTGCTGAATGATGCTGTAGGCAAAATGATCCAGAGTAATGTTGACAGTTATAACAGCCAGAAACATTTCATTGAAAATGCTTCTCATGAATTGCAGACTCCTCTTGCCATCAGCATCAATAAACTGGAAGCACTTGCAGCAGGTGGAAAATTCACGGAAGCAGAGTCGCAGTTGCTTGCATCTGCACTTGATAACCTGGAAAGGCTCACAAGGCTCAACAAATCCTTATTGCTGCTGTCCAGGATAGAGAATAAACAATTTCTTTCTTCGGTGCCTGTGAACGTAAATGCCCTGGTAAAAAGGATAGTGGATGATTTTTCAGACCAGCTTTCCTTTAAGGAGATTACACTTACTATTAAGGAAGAAGATCAGTGTGATATCCTGATGAATGAAGATCTTTCCGTTGTTTTTTTCACCAACCTGGTTAAAAATGCATTGGTGCATAACCATACGGGCGGTAATATCGAAATCATTATCGGGCGGGAAGAATTTGTAATTTCAAATACCGGCCAGGATGGTGCCCTGGATGAATCGAAAATCTTTACTCGATTTAATAAAGAAAGGCAATCTTCAACTTCCACCGGTCTCGGCCTTAGCATCGTTAAAGCCATAGCCGGTCTCTTCCGTTTTACGCTGTCTTACCAATACAACCACCGCCACATTATGCGGGTCCGCTTCGCTGTATAAAGCCTTTTCATTCCCAATTCTTTCCCATTTTGCCAGGGAGCTTTGTGTCATAAACATCAAACCAGATTATATGAAACAATTAATTATGACGGGATTTTCAGGGTTGGCTTTATTGTTTGCAACAGGCTGCAGCAGCCAGAATATTTCAGCAGATAAAGTGCCTTCAGTGGTATTGAATACGGTAAAGGCAAAATTTCCTGATGCAAGGGAAGTAGAATGGGAAAAAAACAAAACCATGTATGAAGCAGAGGTAAAATTGAATGACAGTACAGAGGTAAGTATGCAGCTGGATGCGAACGGAAAAGCCCTTCTTCAAAAAACTGATATAGTGGCTTCCAGTTTACCCGCTTCCGTTCTCAATGTTTTACAATCCAGTTACGGCGCTTATACAATTGATGATGCAGAACAACTGGAGAAAGACGGCCAGCTGTATTACCAGGTGGAGCTTGAAGCCAAGGGAAAAAAAGACCTGAAACTGGTACTTGCTGCAGATGGAACTGAACAGAAGATGAGTTATTGGGATTAACCTCAGGTATATTATTAACCATTAAAATCAAGATTATGAGATTTGGCATATTGATATTGGCAGTGATCCTTGTTGGAGGATTTATATTCTGGAAAGATATTTCCAGTGTTGTTTTAGGTAAACAATCCAAAGAAATTAAAGCATCTCCGAAAAAAGATAAGGGTGTGGCCCAGGCCTCACCTGGACTGGCCATCACCAGTAAATGGGATTTACCTTCCGAATTGAAGGAGGTTTCGGGTATTGCCTATATAGACCCGGACAGGTTTGCCTGCATACAGGACGAGGAAGGAACCATATTTATTTATAACAGGTCCGCCAATAAGATCGA
>CBDUBK010000222.1:0-4838 GCA_965365375.1 uncultured bacterium
GGTTCTTTCCTGGTGCGGCACCGTGATATTGGCAACACGGCCAATGATCACGGATCTTTGTCCTTTGTAATGGGATTTCAATCTTGCTGCCACATCTTTTTCAACACAGTTCATCTCCATGGCCGGCATAAAATTGCCATCGGGCAGGGCAGGCAATCCTTCCTTTGATCCGCTGATACCTGCAAATCCTTCCACGTAATGATACCAGTCAGCCAGGTCCTTATAACGTATGGGCCAATCGATCGCGATGCCTTCTTTGGCATTGGCTTCAAAATCAAATTCATTCCAGCGGTAAGATTGTCTTCCCCACATGAGCGATCGTCCGCCAACATGGTAACCCCTGTACCAGTCGAAACGTTTTACTTCCGTGTAAGGATTCTCACTGTCCTTGGCCCAGAAGTCAAGGTTCATTTCATTCAGGGGATAATCTCTTTTCAGTACGGGATAATCCTTGATCATCTGCTGCGTTCTTCCACCCCTGTGAGGAAATTCCCAGAGTTCTTTGTTGGCACTGGTGTAGCCGGTCTTATGTTCGATGTTATGACCTCTTTCGAGCATTATCACCTTCAGGCCTTTTTCAGTGAGTTCCTTGGCAGCCCAGCCCCCGCTGATCCCGGAGCCTACTACAATCGCATCGTAAGTGTTGTCAGCCATTTCTTGATTTTCGTGGTTTTAAGTTCGTTAAATGATGGTTGTCAAAAAATAATATTACACATCGCAGATCATAATAGCTTTTTCAAGAGCTTCGATCTTTGCATTATTGTCTTTGCCTGTTGGCGCGAATTCCTGCGCTACATAACCTTTATAACCTGTTTTTTTGATGGCTTCCATAATAGCCGGATAATACAACTCCTGTGTATCATCAATCTCATGTCTCCCCGGAACACCGGCGGTATGATAATGCCCGAAATAGGGGTGATGATCCGTGATGGTGCGGATGATATCTCCTTCGCTGATCTGCATGTGGTAGATATCATACAATAATTTAAAATTGGGAGAACCTAATCTCTTACACAATTCAATACCCCATGCGCTTTTATCACACATGTAATCGGGGTGATTGATCTTGCTGTTGAACAATTCCATCTGGATGATCACTTTCCTTTTTTCAGCCAGCGCCATCACCTGTTTCAATCCTTCCACACAATTCTTCAAACCTGTTTCTTCATCCATTCCCTTTCGGTTGCCGGAAAAACAGATCAGGTTTGTGTAACCTGCATCTGCCACCAGGTTGATATGATCCGTATAATTTTTTACCAGCCTGGCATGGTATTGTTTGTCATTCCATCCTTCGGTCAGGCTGATCTCCGCTCCATTGCACATGGAAGAATCAACCCCATGTTTTTTAAGAATATGCCATTCTTTGGGACCAACAAGATCAATAGCCGCGAAACCGATTTTTTTTACCGTCTCACATAAGGCATCCAGATCAAGAAAGGAATAGGTCCAGCGGCAAACAGAATGATTGATATTTTTTTTCAAAGCTGTTCTTTTATTCTCACAGCCTGCCATTGCAATGGAAGGAGCCAGGGTGGCCGCGGTTCCCGCAAGCACCAGGTCCCGGATCAGTTTCCTCCTCGTGGTATTTTTCTCATTCATCGTTTCAGGCTTGCCTTGATAAATTTTTTGGTTCAGTATGATCTGTAACGTTTTTTTCATCCCGGAAAAACACCAGGAATAACAACATAACTCCAAATGCGATCCCGGCCGGTATCAGCCAGATCATTTTATAGTCAAACTTTTTGTCACCGAGCATATAAGCATCCGTTACCGCGCCTGCTATTTCAAAACCAATCAGCATACCCACGCCATAAGTGGCCAGGGTAATCAAACCCTGGGCGGCGCTCTTATAACGTTCCCCGGCACGTGCATTGGTATAGATCTGTCCTGATACAAAAAAGAAATCATAACAGATACCATGTAAAGCAATACCAAGCAGCAGCATGAAACCCAGCTCACCTGCATCACCAAAAGCAAAAAGAACATAACGTAAGGCCCAGGCGAGCATGCCTACCAGTATGGTTTTTTTAAACCCATATTTTTTAAAGAAAACAGGAAGCAACAGAAGGAACAACACTTCTGATATCTGGCCAATCGTCATCTTGCCTGTGGGATCTTCCATGCCTACATTGGTGAGGAAGGGATTAGCGTTCATATAATAAAATGCCAGCGGTATGCATATGAGAATGGAAGCAATAAAAAAAACTGCGAAATTCTTGTCACGTAAAAGCTTCAGGGCATCGAGACCAATGATCTCACGCAAGGTTACTTTCTCACCTGCTTTTTTAACCGGTGGTGTTTTAGGTAAAGTAAAACTGAAGATCCCCAGGACAGCAGAAGCAATACCTGCCATTAGAAAGGTGTTTTTTAAAAGGCCGTTCTCAATATTTTCCTTACTGTCCCAGTGAAAAACAAAACTGATCAGGAGCCCGGCCAGGATCCAGCCAATGGTACCAAACACCCGGATAAATGAAAATTCTTTTTCCGGGTCCTGCATTTGCCTGAAAGAAACCGAATTGACCAGCGCCAGTGTAGGCATGTAAAGGATCATGTATACCAGTACGTATGGATAGAAAACTGAAACCGATTCCGCATTGTATAACTGGTACATCAATACTGCACCTGCGAGATGTAAAAAACCAAGAATTTTTTCAGCATTTATATACCTGTCAGCAATCAGACCGATAATAAAGGGCGCGATAATGGCACCCCATGACTGGGTGGAAAAAACCCTGGCAGTTTCCCCTCCTGTAGCCTGGAGATTGTTGCCAAGAAAAGTACCCAGCGTTACAAACCAGGCACCCCAGATAAAAAAGTTCAGGAACATCATGAAGGAAAGTTGCAAGCGGATCGTAGGTCTCATCAGCAGTTGAATTTAATGGCTGTTGGTTGAAAATTACAGAAGCTTTCTGACAGGCTGGTGCAATTCTCAAACTATTGATAATGGCTTAGTGATTAGTGCGTTCTAAATGTACTATTAAAAGCAATTCAGAATTTATATGGATAAAAAATTAAGTATGTGGTGGGAAGCTGCTAGCTGTTAGCTTCCAGCTGCTAGCTGATGCCAATAGCCATTGGCTAACAGCCTCACTCTGCGTAATCTCCTTTTCTCACTTCGCCAGCCGTAGTTTTAACGAAGGCTGGTTTTCTCTGCGGTAAAAAAAATCAAAACATTTTTCCTGAAAATTATATTAAGTATTACTTGGCAGCCTTATTTCTTGGCGGTAAAAAACTTCAAAATGACTATTTTCAACAAGTTTTTTTCAATCATAAAATATGAACCGGAAACTAAGGATGGGAATGATCGGTGGTGGCCCGGGTGCATTTATCGGCGCCATTCACAGGACAGCAGCTTTGATGGATGGAAGTATTGAACTGGTCTGCGGTGCTTTCAGTTCGGATGCGAAGAAGTCTGCTGCGGCAGGCGAAGCCCTTCACATCGCTCCCGGCAGAGCCTATGGTTCTTTCCAGGAAATGATCACTAAAGAAGCCGCGCTGCCTGCAGAAGAAAGAATGGATTTTGTTTCCATTGTTACGCCCAACCACCTTCATTTTGAACCGGCGAAAATGGCCATGGAAAATGGTTTCCATGTAGTACTGGATAAACCAATGAGTTTCGCTTTGCAGGAAGCAAAAGAACTCCGGGCCCTTGTTAAAAAAACAGGACTTTATTTTTGTCTTACGCACACCTATGCAGGATATCCAATGATCAAGGAAGCCAGGGAGCAGGTAAAGAAAGGTGTATTGGGAAAGATCAGGAAGGTGTTCGTGACTTATCCCCAGGGATGGCTGCATGATTTTATAGAAAAAGCCGTTGACCAGAAACAGGCTTCCTGGAGAACGGATCCTTCGAAAAGTGGTAAAGCTGGTGCCATGGGTGATATCGGTACACATGCTTTTCACCTGGCGGAATATATTTCCGGATTAAAGGTTTCAAAGATTTGCGCCGATATCAATACAGTTGTAGATGGAAGAATGCTGGATGATGATGGTGCCGTTCTTTTGAAATTTGATAATGGTGCCAGTGGTGTGCTGGTGGCTTCCCAGGTGCTGACGGGAGAGGAGAATGAGCTGACTATAAAAATCTATGGTGAAAAAGGTGGAATGGAATGGAACCATGCGCACCCCAATAGTTTATTGATGAAATGGCCTGATGCGCCGGCACAGGTGCTGAGGGCAGGTACTGGTTACCTGGGTGATATCGCTAAACATAACACAAGGGCTCCATCCGGGCACCCGGAAGGTTTCATTGAAGCTTTCGCGAATCATTACAGGAATTTTTCGCAATGTATCCTTGCGAAATTGAATGGTGAAGAGCCTGGAACTTTTTCACTGGATTTTCCTTCTGTGGATGATGGGGTGAGAGGGATGGCTTTCATAGATAACGTAATAGCATCTGGTAAGTCTAAAGAAAAATGGATGGATTTTAAGGTATAATTAAAAGGCATAGCCGGGAAGGCGGTGAGACGGTAAGTAGATGTCTAAAGAATGTAGATTTTACTAAGTCCAAAGTCATCAGTCTGTAGTCAGTAGTCCGCTTAATGCGTACAGACACTACTTACCGTCTTCCCGCCTTCCCGGCCTAAACTTTCTGAAAAATGAAAACAATCAAAGGTCCTGGAATATTTCTCGCTCAATTTCTCGGTGATCAAGCCCCCTTCAATGAAATGTCCTCCATCTGCCAGTGGGCCCATTCACTCGGCTTCAATGGCGTGCAGATTCCTGTATGGGATGCCCGCTGCATTGACCTGCAAAAAGCAGCAGAGAGCCAGACCTATGCAGATGAACTGAAAGGAAAAATAAATGGCTGGGGACTGGAGATCACGGAACTTGCCACC
>CBDUBK010000223.1:0-4832 GCA_965365375.1 uncultured bacterium
ACTAACAATGGAACTGTTAACTGGGCGGACGGACAGATATTTTTTAATGCAGCAACATTTACCAATAACAACATTCTTAATATCAACCTGGCTGCAAGTAATGCTTTCACACAATTTGCAGCACCAACCCAGTTCACTAACAGTTCTACAGGTCATATCAACAAAACAAACGCAGCCACTACGTTTACAATCACAACCATTCCTGTATCAAATGCAGGGATCATAGAAGGTGTTGGTATCATCAATAACACTGCTGCCTTAACCAATACCGGTTATATTTATCCGGGAGTGAACGGCGGCGTTGGCGAATTAACCATGAACCCTGGCGCTGTAGCTCCCGGCAGCACTTCCTGGTTCTATATCATGGATGGTTCAGGTGCAGGTACAGGTCATGACAGGTTAACGCTTACCAATAACACAGACCTTACAGGTTCTAACTTATACGTGGTTGCCAATACCTCAGTACCGCTGGGCACTTACGAGGTTATGAGAACTTCAGCAGGAACTTTCTCCGGTACATTTGCGGCAGTTAATATTCCTTTGAACTATACGCTTACCATCAACCCTACTTCTGTAACAGTTACAAAAACCGCAGCTACGCTGCCCGTAGTATGGGGTGCTTTCACCGTGAAAGAAAATAACAGGAAAGCTCAACTGAACTGGTCTACTCTTGAAGAAATCAACACATCTCATTTTGTTGTTGAATATTCAAGCAATGGAGTTGACTACAGGTCAATCGCAACAATCCAGGCACAGGGTAATGCTTCGCATACTTCCAATTACAGCTATACTCATGCTACACCCAATCTGAATGGCAGGAATTTCTACCGCATCAAACAATACGATCTTGATGGCCGCCATGAGAACTCTCCTTACCGCATGATCAATTTCAGCAGTGGTAATATTGTTAAGTACTCCGTTCTTCCAAATCCTGTAGTGAGTGATGTAACCATCAATATCACGGAAGAGAATGTAAGGATCAATGTACTGGATGCATCAGGACGTATGGTAAGGAATCTGGTATTGCAACCCGGTATGCACAATGTAAACCTGGCCAACCTGGTGAAAGGGGTTTATTATTTCGCTATCTACGAAAATGATAAAATGGTTGAAACCAAAACCATCATTAAACAATAAGTATTTTGAATTTCTGAAAAAGGACTGCCGCAAGGCAGTCCTTTTTATTTGCGGAAAGGCCTGTAATGTTTTTCTGATGCAAGTTCCAGCATGGGCAGGTCACCACTGGTATCACCAAATGCAAAAACCCTTT
The DNA here is from genome assembly GCA_965365375.1 of uncultured bacterium. GTDB lineage: Bacteria > Bacteroidota > Bacteroidia > Chitinophagales > Chitinophagaceae > Flavisolibacter. The sequence continues at coordinate 1,271 of CBDUBK010000223.1, forward strand.
CATAAAGGGAAAGATCATAGCAGGAACGGATGCGGTTTACTTTTTCCTTCCCATGGCAGTTAAAGCCTGCAAGTTTACCTGTTAGTTTCTGGTTCCTGACTTCCATGATGGAAGCAATACATTTTACACCAATGCTCCTGCACCAGGGCTCTACCCAATTCTCCGGTGAGGCGGAAACAACAACCACTTCAACATTTTTATCAAGGAATTCATTGATCCTGGCCTGGGCTTTTGACCTGATCAGCCCCGGTAATATTTCTTTGGTGAAGCTGCTGCAGGTTTCATTAAATACCCGCACATCCATGTCTTTTAGAAAATGTGTAAGGAGCATTTCTTTAGCCCGCTGGTTGCCTATCAATCCAGCCTTGTAAGATATCAGCAGGGGAGAATAAAGAGCCAGCCCTTTATAATAATTAAATTTTCCTTTGGCATAAATCAGAAAGGCCGCGAGTGTATCACTATGGGTGATGGTTCCATCGAAGTCGAAAAAAGCAATTGCCTTGGAACCATTCATTACATTGAGTTGATGGTTATTTAAAGATGGAAACATCAGGCATGTAAATGATCATATAGAAACTGAGGATCCAGAGTAAAATGGTTACCTGTAAAAATTTGTCACGGTACAGCAGCTTCGTAGGTGAACCGGAATTATTTTCCACCAGGGCGATCTGGAGATACCTTAACAAACCCATAATCACGAACAAGGCTGTATAATATAACCTGTGGGTATTCCACCTGTTCATCACTTCAGGTGATATGGAATACATGAGGTAAGCAATGATTATGATGGACGTAATGACTCCCAGCGCAACGTTCAGGAAATTTAAATTGTAACCTGAAATGGACTTACGCATATCCGCTCCTGACTCAAGTTTGAGCATGGCATCGTCCCTGCGTTTGGAAATGGTTAGGAAAACAGCAAGTAAAAAGATCATGATGATCAGCCATTCAGATGTGGCCACGGTAGTCAATACGCCTCCTGCTTTTACCCTGATCACAAAGCCTGAGGATAGCAGAACAATATCAAGTATCGATATATTTTTAAGGCCAAGTGAATAACCAATGTTGATGCTGAAATAAAGCATCAGCAGGAAAAGGAATTTGACCTTCAGAACCAGTGCAATGGATACACCTATGGCGAGGCATAAAAAAAACAAGGCAAGCGCGGTCGGCTTCGGAATCAGGCCGCTCGCAATAGGTCTTTTGGATTTGACTGGATGTTTCCTGTCACTCTCCACGTCCATATAATCATTGATAATATATATGCTGCTTGCTATAAAGCCAAAAGCTATAAATCCATAAAAGGTTGCAGCCAGCTTATCAAGGTCAAAGATCTGTCCCGAAAAAAATAAAGGCAGGAATAAAAAAAGGTTCTTGGCCCAGTGATGCGGACGTAATAACATTACGTAGGCCCAAAGATTTTTATATCGTTCTTTACCTGTTCTCAATTTTTCAGCTAACATAGTGTACCCTTTTTAAGCCCTCACAAAGAAGAAAAATCATCTTACTGATTTTTGTCATGAAAATTGGCAGCAAATTTTCAAATTTTGCTAAAAAAATAAAGCTTTGTGATATAACTTGGCCTGGTTTACCAACGGTCAGGCTTAATTAAATTCAGCCTTTGCAGCCAGGAACAAATCTGGCCCAAGATGGAAATTTAAATGCAAATTTTATAAGATTTACACTGTTATTTGTAAATTAATATTTGTAGCACACTAATAATCAAGGTAAAATCCAAATTTCCACGAAAGCCACGGCCGGCCTATCCGGTCAGAAATCAAAAAACAAAGCAATGAATGCCGTACCCTACAAAGCAGACTTCATGAGTGGTTCCGAAAAAATTCCTGACCTGAAAGGAAGAGATATCGTAATGGTAGGTCTGCAACCCTGGTATTTTCCAACAGGCTGTAATGCCAAGAACATCGCTACCATGTTGAGTAAAAATAACAGGGTACTGTATGTAAACTTCCCGCTAAAAAGAAAGCTTTTTCATTCCAAAAATCCCGATCCCAAGATCGTGGATCATATCAGGATCATCAGGAATAAGGAAAATAACATCCGGCCTGTAAATGAGAATCTCTGGGAATTTTATCCAACCACTTTGATAGAATCTGTGAACTGGCTGCCGACTACCAGCATTTTCAAACTGATAAACTCCATCAATAACCAGCGACTCGCAAAGGAACTGAATGCCGCCACCAGGGAAATGGGGTTCAAAAATGTGATCCTGCTGAATGATAATGATATCTACAATGGCTTTTACCTGAAAGAATACATGAAGCCTGATCTCTACATCTATTATATGAGGGATTACCTGCAGGCTTATGATTACTGGAAAAAACACACTTCGGTGCTGGAACCTGAGCTCATGAAAAAATCTGATATCGTTATTACGAATTCAGAATATTATACAGAGTACAGTGCCCGGCACAATAAACATGCATATTACATGGGCCAGGGCTGCAGCCTGGATCATTTTGACCCCTACCGCCTTTATAATATCCCTGCTGATGTAGCAGAACTGAAAAGGCCGATCATAGGATATATCGGTGCGCTGGATTCAGCAAGGCTGGATGAAAAAATCCTGTCAGTGATTGCCCAAAGCCACCCAGAATGGAGTGTGGTTCTTGTGGGACCTGAAGATGATGTATTTGCCAGAAGCAGCCTGCATGCGATTCCTAATATCCATTTCCTTGGAGGGAAACCTTTCGATACACTGTCTTCTTATGTGAATGCTTTTGATGTTTGTATCAATCCACAGTTCAATAACCAGATCACCAAAGGAAATTATCCCCTGAAGATCGATGAATACCTGGCAATGGGCAAACCCGTTGTTGCAACAAAAACCCAGGCCATGAACCTGTTTTCCTCACATACTTACCTTGCTGAAAGCCCTGAACAATATCCTGGCCTTATCAGCCAGGCACTGGCTGACGATGCTCCCGAACTGCAGGCAGAGAGGGTTCGTTTCGCAAGAAGCCATACCTGGGAACAATGTATGGGTGAACTTTATAAAGCTATTCATCTTTACAGTTCAGCCCCGGCATCCGGGAACTGATCATTAAGTTTTAATTCGGTATACACCCAAGGATTGAAATAATCCTCTATATTTTATATATTTCGGCTCATTTACTACTGCTATGGAAATTGAACAATTACAAGAAGGCATTGCATATGCGGAAGCTAATTTCAATGCTGAAAACGGCTTCTCCAAACTTGATAAGGAACTGATACGCTCCAATTTTGACCTGGAAGGAAAAGACATTCTTGATTTTGGTTGCGGCATGGGACATATGTCCGTATGGTTTGCGAAAGAAACCGGTGCCAGGGTTTACGCAGTGGATATAGATGAGAACCATATCACGGTAGCCAAAGAATTTCATAAAAGGCATCCAGAACCAAATGTCAGCTTTCATTTAAGCAACATTATAGAAAACCCGCTTGACAGACAGTTTGATTTTATATTCCTGAATGATGTTATTGAACATATCAATGTCAACTGGATTGAAGGCATACTTGACATATTGATCCTGCGCAATCTTAAACCAGGCGGGATTATTTT
>CBDUBK010000224.1:0-4831 GCA_965365375.1 uncultured bacterium
ATTATATAAATTATTATCCGTGATACCCGGTTCAGAATCGATTGCCGGCTTATTCCAATATTTTTTTACAATTAATACTTAAACCATTTTCACATAAGCGCCCAGCCCATGCAGTCCGCCTTCCCGGCCATAACCACTTTCCTTGTAACCGCCGAAAGGAGAGGTAGGATCAAATTTATTATAGGTATTGGCCCATACAACGCCGGCCTTCATCTTGGTAGTGAGGTTAAAGATCTTTGATCCTTTATCAGTCCATACACCTGCACTCAATCCATAAGCAGAGTTGTTTGCTTTTTCAATCACTTCTTCATCGGTACGGAAAGTCTGGATGGCCAGCACCGGACCGAAGATCTCTTCCTGCGCGATGCGGTTGCTTTGCGCCACATTGGTAAAAAGGGTAGGCCTGAAGAAAAATCCTTTATCAGGTATGCGGCAGCCGCTCTGGTAAAATTCAGCTCCTTCTTTCTTACCCAGGTTTACATATTTATGAATAATGTCCAGTTGTGATCTTGAATTGATCGCCCCGATATCAGAGTTCTTGTCCATCGGGTCACCAACGATCAGGGTTTCGATCCGGTCTTTCAGTTTGCGCAACACCGTATCATAAACAGATTCCTGTACAAACAACCTGGAACCTGCACAGCACACATGCCCCTGGTTGAAATAAATCCCATTGATGATTCCTTCAACCGCCTGGTCAAGCGGTGCGTCTTCGAAAATAATGTTGGCAGCCTTGCCACCCAGTTCAAGGGTCAGTTTTTTACTGGTTCCCGCAATTGAACGCTGGATGATCTTTCCTACTTCTGTAGACCCGGTGAATGCGATCTTGTCAACATCGGCATGATTTACGATATCAGCACCTGTCTGCCCGAAACCGGTAATGATATTTACCACGCCTTCCGGCAATCCTGCTTCCTGGATGATCTCCGCGAGTTTCAGGGCGGTGAGCGGTGTCGTTTCTGCCGGCTTCAATACAACAGTATTGCCGGCAGCAAGTGCAGGTGCGATCTTCCAGGCAGCCATCAACAATGGAAAATTCCAGGGTATGATCTGTCCGGCTACTCCCAATGACTGAGGTTGGCGGTTGGGAAATGCATAATCCAGTTTATCAGCCCAGCCTGCGTAATAAAAAAAATGATTGGCCGCAAGCGGAACATCTATATCCCTGGATTCGCGGATGGTCTTACCACCATCAAGGGTTTCGATCACGGCGAGTTCCCTGGCTCTTTCCTGGATCATCCTTGAAATGCGGTAGATATATTTCGCCCGTTCAGCAGTAGGCATCTTTTTCCAGTATTTATCATAAGCGTTCCTGGCTGCTTTTACTGCCTTGTCCACATCAGCCGTACTGGCTTCAGCTACTTCGGCCAGTTTTTTTTCATTGGCAGGATTGATCGTTTCAAAATATTTACCCGAAGAAGGTTTTACAAATTTTCCATTGATGAAAAGATCATAACGTTCTTTCAGTTGTATATGGCTGCTGCTTTCCGGTGCAGGTTCATATTCCCATCCTGAATTGAATTTCAGTTTGGGTGAACCATTGCTTTTAACGGATGCTTTTTGTTTTTGTTCAACTGGCTTTTTTGATTTCACTGCCATAATTATTTTTTATTCTTGAAAGTTATTTTTACAATGCTTTAAAAAAGGCAAACGCAAAGGGCGCAAAGAACCAGCCAGTCGAGGGCACGCAGGCGGCTGGCAAAGCGCAAAGAGAAACGCAAAGTAAAAACGCTAAAAGTCATCAGGTTAATGTTTAATTCTGAAGAATCAGTCAATAGAAAAATAATCAGCGCTCTGGTAGAGGCCTGTTTTCTCTTTCACCAGTTGCATCAGTACATCGTTGGCAAGACTGCTTGCGCCAAAACGGAACCATTCATTGTTCATCCAGTCTTCTCCCAGCACTTCATTCAGCATCACCAGGTAATGCAATGCGGCCTTTGCTTTTGAGATCCCACCGGCGGGTTTCATGCCGATCATCTTACCGGTCTGGTAATAATAATCCCTGATGGCTTCCAGCATGGTAAGTGTTACAGGCATGGTTGCCGCAGGCTGCACCTTACCTGTAGAAGTTTTGATAAAATCCGCCCCGGCATACATGGCAATATCACTGGCCCTGCGCACTTTATCAAGGGTCACCAGTTCTCCTGTTTCCAGGATCACTTTCAGCCTTGCATTTCCACAGGCCTCTTTCACCGCGGCTATTTCATCAAACACAAAATTGTATTCGCCGGATAAAAACCGGCCCCTGGAGATCACCATATCCACTTCATCAGCGCCTTCATTCACCGCAAACCGGGTGTCACGGAGTTTGACATCAGTGGCTGCCTGTCCGCTTGGAAAAGCAGTGGCGACCGACGCGATCTTAATGCCTGAGCCCTCCACGGCTTTTTTGGCCATTTTCACCATGGATGGATACACACAAACCGCTGCCACTGTTGGAAGACCTTCATAGGCATCATGCAGGTGCCGGGCCTTGTAACAAAGCTGGCGCACTTTTCCTGGCGTGTCCTTTCCTTCCAGCGTGGTGAGGTCAATCATGCTGAGCACCAGTTTCAGTCCCTGAACTTTGGAGGATTTTTTAATGCTTCTCTTGGTAAAACGGGAAACCCGCTCTTCCTGTCCCACCTGGTCTACCCGGGGTGTAAACCTGAAATCCGGTATAATGATCTTTTCTTTTACAGCTTGCATATCGGGAGTTTTCACCTGAATCAAAAGTAATCTTATTTGGCAGCAGGCCGAAATAATTGAAGCCTGCCGCCACCCGGTAAATCATCCTGCCTGCCATTGCTCATCCAATTACATCGTCACCCACAATTTGCTACGGCTGCATTTAAAAAGTCTTTAAATTGAGCACGCTACAAACACATGATCCTTTTTACCAAGCATTAAAATTGTTCTACACATGAGAAAAGCTAATGGCTTCTTACTGGCCTGTGGACTTTTGCTTTTTACGAGCCTGGCATTTGCCCAGCCCACCTATCCTGAAAATGGTGTTGCTGATCCCAAATACGGGCACTATGCATTTACCAATGCCACGATCGTAAAAGACGCGAATACCACCATCAACAACGCTACACTGGTGATCAAAGACGGAAAGATCATCGCGGTGGGCACCAATATCAAACCGCCGGCAGGCGCGATAGAAGTGGACTGCAAGGGTAAATACATTTATCCTTCATTCATTGATATTTACGCGGACTATGGTACCACACTTCCGCAGCAGCAGGGTGGTGGCCAGTTCAATTTTGCCCAGCAACCCCAGCTCGAAACCGCTACCAAGGGGGCGTATGGCTGGAACCAGGCTATCAAATCCGAAGCAGATGCATTCAGGGTTTTTGCCTTTGATGCCAATAAGGCCAAATCATTGAGAGATGCCGGCTTTGGTACCGTGCTATCCCATGTGCGTGATGGAATCGCCAGGGGTACCGGCACCCTCGTTACCCTGGCAACTGAAAAAGAAAATTTCTCCATCCTGAAGGAAAAAGCTTCCGCGCATTATTCATTTAACAGGGGAAGTTCCAGGCAGAGTTATCCTGGTTCCATGATGGGTATGATCGCCCTGCTCCGCCAGACCTTCCTGGATGCGCAGTGGTATAAAAATAAACCGGCGGCTGAAGGACTTAACCTGAGTCTCCAGTCCTGGAATGAGAACCTTGGATTGCCACAAATCTTTGAGGCCAATGATAAATGGAATAACCTGCGTGCGGACCGCATCGGTGATGAATTTGGTGTGCAGTACATCATCAAGGCAGGCCAGAATGAATACCAGCGTATCAAAGAAATGAAAAGCACGGGAGCAACATTCATCCTCCCACTTAATTTCCCCCAGGCCCAGGATGTGGAAGATCCAACCGAAGCAAGATTCGTATCACTCACAGATATGAAACACTGGGAGATGGCTCCATCAAATCCCGCAGCCTTTGAAAAAGCAGGCATTCCTTTTTGCCTTACTACTTCAGACCTGCGTGATCCAAGAGCTTTCATGACCAACCTCAGGAGTGCTTTTAATTATGGACTGAGTGAAACCGCAGCACTTACGGCCCTTACTAAAACTCCGGCGACCGTGCTGGGAGTTTATGATAAAGTTGGAAGCCTGGATGCGGGTAAACTCGCCAATTTTATTATCACTTCAGGACCCATATTCAATGAAAGAACCACGGTGTACCAGAACTGGGTGCAGGGTATCAAATACAGTGTGAAGGATGAATCCTGGACGGATCCCCGGGGCCAGTACAGGATCACGATGAACAGGTCAACAGGACCTGTTGAATACACGCTTGATTTCAAAAGCAATAATGCGGCTAGCCTTATTGGTAAGGATACAGTTACTTCCAAATTCTATTTCGACGGACGGCAGGTGCGCATCAATGTTGCACCGGAAAGAAGAATGCCGGGTGAAGCGCTGCGTTTGAGCGGTATGGTGAACGAAGGCGGATGGAGCGGAACAGGTGAGGACAGTCTTGGTAATATGTTTACGTGGACTGCCGTAATGAACACACCGGCTGCGCAGCGTGCCGACAGTTCAAGGCCCCGCAGGCCAGGCCAGGTAGGCAGCGTGATCTATCCATTCATGCCATTCGGATGGACGGAAGACCAGGCGCCAAAACAGGAAACCATCCTGATCAAAAACGCGACTGTATGGACGAATGAAAGCGATGGCGTTCTGAAAAATGCCGATGTACTGATCCGTAATGGAAAGATCGTTTCTGTCGGGAAAAACCTTACAGATGCAAATGCCCGTGTTATTGACGGAACCGGCAAACACGTAACTCCGGGTATAATTGATGAACACTCGCATATTGCGGCTGCATCCATCAATGAAGGCGGACAG
>CBDUBK010000225.1:0-4815 GCA_965365375.1 uncultured bacterium
GTTGAAAGTTGAAAGTTCAAAGTCAGAGGCTGAGAGGATAGTGTGTTTGAATAAGTCCGAAGACGGTTGTCAGGGTCATTCCTCGAAGCTCATAGCCAATAGCTTTCTTAAGCCCTCATATGTTTATATGATTGTCTTGCCTTCTCTTTTATCCCACATTTGTTGGTGAACGTCAACCGTTTTATCAACAATCCAACACACATTTATATGAAAAAGATCCTGCTGCTACTGGTAAGCTGTCTGGTAGTCAATTTTATGCATGCGCAACTCGGCAAACGACTGGGTGACAGGGCAAAAAATAAACTCGAACAGAAAGCTGGGGACAAAATTGACAAGGCCATAGATGAAGCGGTAGATGGAAAGGAAAAAACAAAGACAGAAGAAGGGGAAGTGAAAGTAAAAAAAGATGGAGAAGAAACAAAGGTGAAGACCGAGTCCAAACCTGGCAGTGATAAACTGAGTTTCAATTCCAAATATGATTTTGTCCAGGGTGAAAAAATCGTAGCCTTCGAGGATTTCAGCAATACCGAAGTCGGTGATTTCCCAACACGATGGAATACCAATGCCACAGCTGAAATTGTTACCATTAATAACAAACAGGGCAAATGGATGAAGATTTCAAAAGAAGGTGTGTTTCATGCTGAATTTATTAATAGCCTTCCGGAAAATTTCACACTGGAGTTTGACCTGGCAGTGAATAATGAATGGAGCGGCACTCATTTCGCTGTGAACTTCGCTAACCTGAATGACCCTAAGGATTTTACAGATTATTACCACTATGTTAACTGGAGAAATAATTACGCGGTACACCTGGAGCTGAAACCGGGACAACATACAAGAACTCAGGCGAATTCAAGACTGATTGCCGGGATGAATGGCAACCATGTAGTAAATAATTCCGTTGACTTTAAGGGATGGGATAATGATGCAGGCAATTTTGCCCACGTTTCCATGTGGAGGCAGAACCAGCGGCTGAGAGTGTATCTCAATGGTGAAAAGATATGGGACATACCAAGAGCTTTTGATCTTAATTCCAAATTCAATGCGGTCACTTTTGCCATGCAGGATTCATACCGGAGCGAGGATTATTTTCTCCTTGGCAATATACGGCTGGCAGTCGGCGCTCCTGACACGCGCAATAAACTTGTAACGGAGGGAAAATGGAGTACATCCGGTATACTCTTCCAGTCGAATTCAGATAAAATCCAGCCTGAATCCGGTGGTGTATTGAAAGAAATAGCCAAAGTACTTACTGAAAATCCAGGTTTGAAAGTAAAAATTATCGGTCATACCGATAGTGACGGGGATGATGCTAAAAACCTGGACCTGTCCAAACGCAGGGCTGCTTCCGTACGTATTGCTCTTACTACGGAATACGGTATTGACGGATCCCGCTTTGAAACGGACGGCATGGGAGAAACCAAACCTGTAGCGAACAACCAGTCACCGGAAGGGAAAGCACAAAACCGACGGGTGGAATTCATTAAACTCTGATCACACGCCCAAAAATTTATTTATGGGACATTTATTCGTTGTACTGCTTGGACTGCTTGCCACTTCATCAGCCATTGTGATGAATATTTATGATTCGCTGAACATTACTGAAGACGATGCAAAAAAATGCCTGGTGCTTTCTATCGGGGCCGGTGCAGTAATGAGAGGAGAACATCCTGACCTGGTAGCTGATGCGAAAATGCTTAGTGTTGAACAAAGAGTTGAAGGGATCCGCCAGTTGATAAAACTGGCCAGGGAATACGCTGCCACTGATGATTTTGCGAAAGAATATAAAAAATGGAGGGAAAAAAAGCTGAACCCAGGGTCAAAATCAAAGATCGGCGTGCCCAAACTTGGCAAGATGCTGGAAAACAAACTCGATAACCAGCTCAATAAAGAAGAAAATGAAAAGAAATTCCCGGCAGAACCGGTTGTTATGATTGAAAAAAGGCTTTCAGATTTTTTAAGCATTTCAGCAACTGTGGACTTTGATGCAGCGTTGAATGGAGGGCAATTTGTAAAACCTGAATATGAAAAGAAACCGGCAGAATGGAAAATGTGTTTCCGTGCCGGGAAGGAAGTGGTGATGGCTGCAAGAGAAGAAGCAGCCAAATGGCTTGCGGAACTCAGGAACCAATAATACCCATTTACCGTATGAAATTTTTCTACCTGGTTGTATTTTTTTTCATTGGCATTTCCCTGTTTGGGCAGAACCCTCCCAGCCAGGCAGCGCTCGATAAATTGATCCGGGAGAATAAAGAGTTGCAGGAGCAGATGAAAAAAAATCCTGAGCTGGCAGAGATGATGAAAAAAGCACTTGAACAGGAAGAGGAAGAAAACACCCTTCCTGCGCTAGTTAGAAGCGGACCCAAAAAAGCAGTGGCGAAATTAGCAGCCATTCCAACTAAAATATTCACAAAAGGAGAACTTATATCCTGGGCATCCAAATCATATCAATCTCTTTTTGGAAAACTTACAGTGCAGCAACAGTCCAAATATCTTGCAGCGCTGGAGGCCTGCGGAAACGATGCAAGGAAAATGGAGGATGCTTCCATTCTTAACTGGATTAAAAAATCACCTAAGCCTGCCTTATTATTTGCCATGAAGGCTGTAATGCAGGATGGTGACCCGGACATGTACTGGAACAACCTGGCCGCGATGCTGAACCTCACAGGTAATGAAGACAAGGCCATTATACCGCTGAATTACCTTCTGAAAAAATACCCGTCCACCAGTATCGTATTGAATAACCTTGGCCAGGCCTACCTTGGCCTGGGTGACCTGGACAAAGCAAAACAATATTTTGACAGTTGTTTAAAATATAATCCTAACCATCCCGAGGCCAATCATTCCATGGGCCTTATTTACAGGTTTAAGGGCAACAGCATCAAATCAAATTACCATTTTGAGAAAGAAACCCGTGTATGTTATAAAAAACCTGTGGTGGAAGAATTGGATAAAGTAAAAACAGACGAAGAGCTATTTAAAATTACCAGGTCGAAATTTTTGAAGCCTGAAAATTATTTCAATAAACTGGGGCTGAACCAGTTTATTGTTCCACCACTCCCCTCTTCGATTGATGAGTCCAACCAGTGGGCCCAGGCACATAAAAACTTCAGGGAAAATGTACAGGCTGAAATTCAAAAATGGGCAGCATTAGATATAAACCTTGCAATGAATCCTTCTCCCGTTCAACAACAAAAGTCAATTTACTCGGAATTGATCGGGACCGTATTCCTGCCGCACCTTGAAAAAGAAAAAGATAAAAACATCAACAGCTGGATGGAAATCGAAGATGTAACGGATATCACTTATCCAACCCTGGGTTCTATAGCCAGCCGTGAAGGCCAGCTGCGTTCAAAAAAGTTTGAGGAGGATATGATGAAGATTAATATAGCGCACCGGTTTGATGATAGTGTACAGACTCATAGAAAGATGATTGAACTGGAAGCCAACCCTGGCAATACTGAAGCTATACAGCACAAGTATGAGCAATTGAGAATAGAAACCGCTATGAAATATTGCCAGCAGGAAATTACGCTGATCGATAAATTTTTGCAGGAAAATGCCACCAGCCAGCCGCGGGGTTTCGAAGAAAGAACGAATGCCATTATTGAATTGCTCAATGAAGCCATGTCCTATAAATCGCTGGCTCCTCATGATGTGAATGTAGCGTTGCAGGCACATAACCTCGTACAGGTTTACCTGGTATACCTGGACAATTATTCATCTGCTGCTGTAATAGCCGGCACTAAAAAAAATGGTTATACAGGTGCAGGTCCAAGGATCTATTGTGACATGAAAGAACTCGAAGCCATGAAATATGAACTCGCGGAAACAAATTTTATTGATGCCGCTTGTCCTTATAAAATTGTGATTCCTCTTGTGGTTGCCAAAGTGAGTTTTAATTGCGAGAAAGTAGAAGTGGAAGGTGGTGAGATCCTGATCGCAGGGGTTGAATATGAATTCAAAACCGGCAATACTACACTGGCGATTGGACCAGGAGCCGGAGCTGATCTTCCCTTTATCAGTGTTGGAGCGAAAAACCAGGCCTTCGTGACGTTTGACCGCGATGGTAATTATTCTGATTCCGGTATCAAAGGAGAAGTTGGTATCGAGGTTAGTCATTACCTGGATGTAATGAATGCAGAAATAGAAAGCATGGCTTATGGACCAACCCTGGAAGCTAAGGCCGGGTATGAATTCAGCATCAATTCAGGTGCAAGCGCAAAAACTGAAATCGGCGGAAAAGAAATACCCATCAGTTTTTGATCCGTGTAAAAAAAATTTATGAATGAGTGCCCGTTTTTATCTCTATACCCCGAGAACTTAATTTGCAGTTGACCAATGAAGGAAACACCGGTTCTTTTTGCTGACTGTCCCGGACTTTTTACAAAGAACCAGCAGGTGCTCCGGGGTTAACATTGCAATGAGACAAAAAAAACCGCAGTAAAACTGCGGTGGTATCGTTAAGCCTGGGGCTTGGGTTCTTTGGGTTTTTTGCCGCCCTTGGGTGTGAAGATGGCCAGCATCCTTTTACCTTCCAGCTTCGGCATACTTTCCAGCTGTCCGAAATCCTTCAGCCGGTCAGCAAATTTCAACAGGAGTAGCTCTCCCCTGTCCTTGAACTGGATGGCACGGCCTTTAAACTGTACATAGGCCTTTACCTTGTTTCCCTCTTTCAAAAAGTTCTCAGCATGCTTTGACTTAAAATCGAAATCATGATCATCCGTATTGGGCGTAAAGCGGATCTCCTTCATTTCGGTAGTCTTCGCCTTGGCCTTCATTTCCTTTTCCTTCTTCTTCTTATCGTAAAGGAAT
>CBDUBK010000226.1:0-4803 GCA_965365375.1 uncultured bacterium
CGTTCGGTGCTGCTTTTTGCGCAAGTCTGAAAGCATCTACAATGTAGTCTTCTCCAAGTTTCTGAAGGAAAATTGACTTACGCAGTGTGCCGTCTTCTTCCAGAGCTTCATTTACTACATCCCATGCATACACTTTTCCTTTGTAACGGGTCACTACTGCAGTGATATGATCCTTCATTCTTTGCAGCAAGACTTCTTTAGTGACCTTATTGCCCTGTGCATCTTTGAACATCCAGCCAGGCGCCTGGCTATGCCATACCAGTGTATGCCCACGCAACTTCATCTGGTTTTTTACAGCGAATTCCACGATCGTATCCGCAGGTTTCCAGTTGTATTCATTTTCTTTCGGGTGAATGGGACCCATTTTCATAGCGTTTTCCGCTGTGAGGCTGTTGAAATGTTTTTTTACCAGGGTAACTTCATCGGTCCGGAGTGTTGCGGGGGATACCGCCACTCCCATCGTGAAGAAGGATGCATAATATTCTTTCAGGCCACGGGTGGAATCAAAAGCCTGGTTAGATGCGGTCTGCACCTGCTGGCTGCTTCCGCAGGAGAGCAGCATCAATAAGGGGATCGCTATTAAAAATCTGGTCATCATATTCATTTGTTGGTTAATGGTTTCAATTGCTAATTTTTGTTCGTGCTTTTATCCTGGTATGCCTTTACATATTCCGCCACTTCCACCACCGGGGCTACCCAGATCTCATCCTGGTGTTCTTTAAGAAAATTGATCAGGGCCTGGTGGGCTTCCAGGGAAACATCAAGGCTGTGTTCTCCACCAACCCCATGAAAGAGGAAGATGAGCAAAGATCTTTTTTCAATGGCTTCTCTTACCAGGGCAATAAGTTTTTCACTGCCCTCACCGTTAATTCCATATGAAGGCAGGTCATCAAGCCGGACTGTTGTTATCGGCACCATTTCATGGCGCACGTTTCTTGCGGCTGCAAAACCATGTTTTGTGTCGAGATACGGAACTCCTTTGATCTTTGTATCCGCGCAGGGAAATGCAAATGTTCTTTTTGATTTACCATCAAGAGTGAATAACAGGTTGTTCATGACGTTGATCTCATCGTTGATCCTGCGCATGGAATATTTGCTGAGATCATAATCTGCAGTTACCCAGTTACGGCCTGGTAAGGATCCGTCGCAGGGATGGAACATGGTATGGTTCGCCAGTTCATGACCGCGGAGGGCTGCGGCACGCCAGCCTTTTAACTGGGCCTGCAATCCGCCGAAATAATCAGAGAGATAAAATGTGCCTCTCAGGCCGGCTGCATCCAGCGCAGGTATGGCATTGGAAAGGTGCACATTCAAGGCATCATCATAGGTAAGAACCACCGCTGCTTTTTTGCCCTTCCAGGGAAGGTCCCTATTAAATGCGGAAGAACTATTTACTTCTGCTTCAAATGGTGAAGCGGGCAATCCTTCCTTGTTGTAAAGATTCGCATTGTCAGGATTATCTGCCCAGGCATACCTGATGTAAACAGGAACGCGAAGGTTGGGATGCCAGGCCAGCAGTTTATTATTTTCTATGCTGGTCGTTGCACGAAGGAATTTTCGGTCTGCACCGGCAATGAAAACCGATCCGGGTGGCCTGCCGTCATTTGTAACCAAAGCGCTTCCCGTTGATGAAAAGCTGATCTCGATTTTATTACCCTCCTGCTTCGCTTCTTTGAACAACGGACCAGAACTCACCAGATTTTTTTCACCATACACCAGTGATTTTGCTGCAAGTGCCAGTCTTGACCCGACATCTTTTTTATTGCCCGGATGAATATCATTCCATTCGCCAAGGTCAATCGCCACGGCCATGGCTGTTCCCGGAACTTCCAGTGTTTTTCTTTGTTCATCACGGAGTTTCGCCCAGCTGCTTTCTGCCGGGCCGAATTCTTTTTCATTAAAATTGGGAAGCTGTACAAATAGAAAGGGGATTTCTTTTCTCCATAATTTTCTCCAGTCAGTTATCAATGACCTCAGCAATTTTCCATACTGATCTGCATTATGGGTATTGCTTTCTCCCTGGTACCATAAAGCTGCTTTTACGGGGAAGGATTGAAGTGGTGCAATCATCCCGTTAAAAAGCGCTGCCGGCTGGTTAGCTGCATTGAGACCACCCTGCCATTGCATATTGGTTTCGAAAACATCACCGATCTTATATTGCCATTTGCCCTCTAAATCGATAGTGTCTTTTTCATTGGCCAGGAAATAAGGTTTACCCGGTACCCATCCACCTTTACCATTGTAATTGGTGATACGTACAGTAATGGTATTCTTTCCTTCCCGCAGGCTGTTTGCAGCTAATTCAAATCTTCTCTGTGGATATTGATAAGTGGTCCGGCCAACCTGTTTACCGTTTACATAAACTTCTTCAGCATCCACTATGCGGCCCAGGGAAAGAAGTGTTGGCAGGGATATAAATTCTTTTGTAAGGCTAATTGTTTTTTTAAACCATACGATACCATCCATGTTTTTAAATCCCTGGTCTTCCCAAAAACCTGGAACCATAATCTCATCCCAGCCAGTTGCTTTGTAATTGTCATCATACCATTTCGCTGTTTCATTCATTCCTTCATCCTGTACCGGGGGCAGGAGTGCATTCCTTGCAGCCGCATTCCTTGCTAACTGGTTCACATAAGCACTGTCTTTATTTTTTTCAAGGATAGAATATGTAGCTGGAAAATTTTTCACAGCATCTTCGCTCATCCAGGCTTCAATGGGTGTTCCCCCCACACTTGCATTGATCAAACCAATCGGCACTTTGTATTTTTCATAGAGCTCCAGCGCGAAAAAATAAGCAACAGCGGAAAACTCCATTACATCTTTTGGGTTGGCCGATATCCAGTTGCCTGGTGACAGGTTGTTGGCAGGGCCATTGAGCAGGGCGGTATTAGGTACCGTGAAATGCCGGATCATCGGGTTGTTCGCTTCCCGGATCTCTTTGGCATAACGGAAACGGTGCAGCCGGAGCTGGTGAACCATATTGGATTGTCCCGCACATAAAAAAACGTCCCCCACTAAGATGTCTTTGAGACTAAGGTGGTTTCGCCCCCTGATCTCCATCGTATAGGGACCACCAGCTTTCATGGCTGGAAGGGCGATTTGCCAGTCTCCACTGGCTGAGGCTTTTGTCGAAAACTTTTTCCGGTTGAAATCCAGGCTGATCTTTTCTCCCGGAGAGGCCCAACCGTAAATTATGATCGTTTCATCTCGCTGCAGTACCATGCTGTCCCTGATGAGGGCTGGCAATTTTACCTGTGCTATTGTTTCTGAGAAGAATAACAGTAATAAAAAACAAACAGACCCTATCATTACTCCTGTTCTCATTGGCCGGGATTTATTTTGATGGTTTCCACCGGGCCCAGGTAGGAAGGTTCAAGGCCGCCAAAGTTGATCACCGCTTTCTGAAAGATTACAGCAGGGGAGATCATCCAGTACTTCAGAACATGCTTTCCTGGTTTGCCTAACTGGTGGTTGAAAGATTTAATGATGATATTTTCTGCCACCCAGCGGTTCCAAATGCCCTGCTGGTTATCTTCTTTATTTAAGGAAATAATGACCGGATTTTCATCATCAATGGAAACAGCGAATTGTAATCCCTCATCATTGTAGATATTAAGGGTAGGCGAAAAATATAATTGTACCGTAGCTGTCCCTGTACTGTTTGCATAAAATTCGTAAGCGAGGTAAGGACTGGTTGCACCCAGTGCAACCTTTGCTGTTACCGGCGTAGTAGTCATGCCATCCCCTGTACGGCCGATACCGGGTATCTTCTGCCAGCTCACACCATTTGTATTTTGTAAGAACGAAAAGTTGGATGCCTCCATCGAAACAGTGCTTTCTTCTTCATAAAATACTTTCCCTTTAACTCCTGCTGGTACTGGAGTACTTTCAACATCCCTGAAACTCAGCTTAGGGTTTGTTTTTATTTCCTGCGTTGTTACATATTGCAGCGTGGGCATTTTATTGACCGGCGGCTGCTGCCAGTAAGTATACCCGATATGTGTCTGGCTCATCATATGATTCCATTTTCCATTTCTTAACTCATGGTAGGTTTTGGTGACCAGGGAGTCATTGATGTAATGATGCCTTACCCTTTCCGCATATGTATTTGCGAGTGGATCCTGGCTCGCTGCATAACGGTGATTCAGTGCTACTGCATGGTACATATGATGCAGGTTAGCCATAGCAGTAACAGGATGTAATACCAGCTGGAAATAGGCATCGCGTGCATCATCAGGCAATGATTCATAAATTATCAATGCGTCTTTTTCCAGCTGCATCCATTCTTTCACCACCCGGTCCCATTCGGAATAAGCTGTAAGGCTGTATGTTTTTGCATCCAGCAATTCAGGTTTTCTTCTGGCACTAAGCTGTGCATACCTGGAAAGTATTCCCCCGCTGGCCCCGGCATTTTCTCCAAATTGTTCTTCGGCCCATTGCTCATAATAAGCTGGAAGATCCTCTGCTTTCCATTTATCAGGGTTCCATGCATAGTCCAGGAAAAAACTCGTTGGCAGTTCCATGGGTTTGATATCACCCACGTTCACGATCCAGATCCGGTCCACACCAT
The DNA here is from genome assembly GCA_965365375.1 of uncultured bacterium. GTDB lineage: Bacteria > Bacteroidota > Bacteroidia > Chitinophagales > Chitinophagaceae > Flavisolibacter. Next base: position 4,571 of record CBDUBK010000226.1, read on the forward strand.
GACGGTAAGCAAGATGCATCTGTTCCCAGACCCTTGAGATATTATTGGTGTTGATCCATTTATAATTGCGCGGTCCCCCTACATAATCAAAATGATAATAGATACCATAACCACCTGCCCTTTTTTTTGTTCCAGGTTTAGGTAAGCGGCGGATATTGCCCCAGTTGTCATCACATAATAAAAGGGTTACATCATCAGGCACCCGCATTCCCTTGTCATAATAATCTTGTACT
>CBDUBK010000227.1:0-4802 GCA_965365375.1 uncultured bacterium
TCCCAACCTGATACAAAAACTGGAGGCAGCGGGTTGCGAAAGATCGGTGGTAGGCCTGGTGATACCTACGGGTTATAGTTTTAACCTGGATGGGACAACCATTTATTTGAGTATGGCTTTCATATTTATTGCACAGGTTTACAATGTACCACTGAGCTGGGAGCAGCAGCTGATGATCCTCGGTATCCTGCTGATCACCAGCAAGGGTGCTGCAGGTGTCACCGGCAGTGGGTTTCTTGTACTTACTTCTACACTTACCGCTATGAAAGTGGTACCCGTGGAAGGGCTGGCTTTACTGGTAGGTGTTGACCGTTTTATGAGCGAGGGCCGCGCTATTACTAACATGATCGGTAATACCGTAGCCACGGTGGTCATAGCCCGGAGCGAAAAAGCAGTGGATATGGTGCAGTATAAAAAAGTCGTGGAAGGTGAAAGGCCGATGGCCATTGGCTAAAAGCCATTGGCTTTCTTCCTCCCTTATCGTACCTTCGCCCCGCATTTCAAAAATTAAATCAGTTCAAATTATGAGTACAGTAAAAGTTGCCATAAACGGTTTCGGAAGAATCGGCCGCCTGGTTTTCCGCCAGATCCATGATATGAAAGGTATTGACGTAGTAGCGATCAATGATCTTACAAGTCCCGAAGTCCTTGCCCATCTTTTAAAATATGATTCCGCACAGGGCCGCTTCAACCAGGATGTGAAGGCTACTGAAAATTCCATCAGCGTAAATGGTGATGAGATCAGGATCTATGCACAGAAAGACCCTGCACAGATTCCCTGGGGTGAACACCAGGTGGATGTAGTGCTGGAATGTACCGGCTTCTTTACTGATAAAACCAAGGCTGAAGCCCACCTGAAGGCTGGTGCCAAACGCGTGGTGATCTCAGCGCCTGCTACCGGTGACCTCAAGACTGTTGTTTTCAATGTGAACCATAATATTCTTGATGGCTCTGAAACCATTATCAGCTGCGCTTCCTGTACTACCAACTGCCTTGCGCCTATGGCGAAAGTATTGAATGACCAGTATGGAATCGTTGCAGGTTTCATGACTACCATTCATGCCTACACGAACGACCAGAATACACTTGATGCACCGCATCCGAAGGGTGACCTCCGCCGTGCCCGTGCAGCAGCTCAGAATATCGTACCCAACAGCACAGGTGCAGCCAAAGCCATCGGCCTGGTTTTGCCTGAGCTGAAAGGTAAACTGGATGGAAGCGCGCAACGTGTGCCTACGATCACCGGTTCTCTCACCGAACTGACTACCATCCTGCAAAAGAAGGTAACCCTCGAGGAAGTGAATGCTGCCATGAAAGCCGCTTCCAATGAAAGTTATGGTTATACGGAAGATGAACTGGTGAGCACGGATATCATTGGTATGAAATACGGTTCCTTATTTGACGCTACCCAAACCAAGGTGATGACTGTAGGTGATCACCAGCTGGTGAAAACCGTCAGCTGGTACGATAACGAAATGAGTTATGTATCGCAGCTGGTACGAACAGTGGAGTACTTCGCAAAACTGATCAACAAATAATCAAAAAAGGCCGCGAGGCCTTTTTTTTAGCTGCAAGCTTCAAGCTTCAAGCTGCAAGACCCTGGAACAGGCTTTCGCTTCCTATTCCTGACTTCAGTTTGAAACACACCTTGCAACCTTGTCTTATAGTTCTCTTTCTCGAGTCTCGCAGCTAACAGCTCGTAGCTCTTTTCCCCTACCTTTAGCCCCTCAAAATACCAGAATCATGAGCCAATTCAAGGAAACAAACTTCAAAGGGAAAAAAGTATTGATAAGGGTGGATTTTAATGTGCCCCTGGATGAAAACTTTACCATTACAGATGATACCAGGATGACTGCCGCTGTTCCAACCATCAAAAAAATTCTTGGTGATGGAGGAAGCGTTATCCTTATGTCTCATTTCGGCAGGCCCAAGAATGGTCCCGAGGATAAGTATTCCCTGAAGCACCTCGTAGCACACCTGGCTGAATTACTGGGAACAGAAATCCAGTTTGCCAATGACTGCATAGGTGATGAGGCTGTCGAAAAATCAAAACAATTGAAACCAGGCCAGGTTTTATTGCTGGAAAACCTTCGTTTCTACAAACAGGAAGAAAAAGGTGACAAGGATTTTGCTGAAAAACTTTCGAAGCTGGGAGATATTTACGTAAATGATGCCTTCGGTACAGCACACAGGGCACATGCTTCCACTGCTATCATCGCGCAATTCTTTTCCCCGGAAAATAAAATGTTCGGACTTGTAATGGAAGGTGAGGTGAAGAGTGCCGAAAAAGTTTTGCATAGTTCTGAAAAACCATTCACTGCCATCATCGGCGGCGCCAAGGTCTCCGATAAGATCATGATCATTGAAAACCTGCTGGAAAGAGCTACCGATATTATTATCGGAGGAGGCATGGCTTATACATTTTACAAGGCCATGGATGGACAGGTTGGTAACTCACTGGTGGAAGATGACAGGATCGGTACAGCAAAAGAGCTCCTCAAAAAAGCAGAAGCTAAAGGTGTTTGCATTCACCTTCCCAATGATTCCATTATAGCTGACCGTTTTGCCGCGGATGCAGAAGTTTCTTCCTCCCTGAGCAATAATATTCCCGATGGATGGATGGGACTTGACATTGGCCAGATGGCTTGTGAAACTTTTACGAAAGTGATCCATGATTCCAAAATCATTTTATGGAATGGCCCTATGGGCGTTTTTGAAATGGAGAAATTCCAGACCGGTACCAAATGCGTTGCAAAGGCAGTTGCCGAAGCTACGGAGAAAGGTGCTTTCACACTGGTTGGCGGTGGTGATAGTGTTTCTGCGGTTAACCAGTTTGGTTATGCCGACCAGGTGAGTTATGTGTCTACCGGTGGTGGAGCCATGCTGGAATATTTTGAAGGAAAAGAGCTTCCGGGCATCGCGGCACTGCAGAAATAAGTTTGGTTGAGGTGCAGACATTTTGTCTACTTACCGCCCCTGTATATCCAATGGAATAATTATTGAAGAGAATGTTTGCCCTGAACTTATTAAATAGGGTAATTTAGATAAAATAAAAACTAATAACATGAAGCGTGGAAATCTCACACTCCTGGTTGTACTGGGTATTCTGGTGATCTTTGGATTTTGGGGATGCAGTCAATATAATGGTCTTGTAAAAGAAGATGAGAATGTAAAGAACGCCTGGGGCAATGTACAAAGTGCCTACCAGAGAAGGGCGGATCTTATTCCCAATCTCGTTGCTACTGTACAGGGCGAAGCCAATTTTGAAAGAGGAACGCTTAATGATGTAACGAATGCCAGAGCCAGGGCAACTGCCGTTACTGTAGATCCAAGTAAGGTAACTCCTGAGCAACTGGCGGAGTTCCAGGCCGCGCAGGGACAATTGAGCCAGGCCCTGGGAAGACTGTTGATGGTAACGGAAAATTACCCGACACTCCGGGCTAATGAAGGTTTCCGTAACCTGCAGTTTGAACTTGCCGGTACTGAAAACCGGATCAACAGGGAACGGGATCTTTTCAACGGTGTAGTAAATACCTATAACCGGAAAGTGCGGTCTTTCCCTGTAAATATGGTGGCGGGCATGTTTGGTTTTGCAGTACGTCCTCCTTTTGCTGCGAGTGCCGAAGCACAAAGCGCGCCTAAGGTGAATTTCCCTTCAGCTAATCCTACAGATACAACACGCCGTTAATGAAACTGTTTCCGTGGCAGAAGGATAAACCATTTTTTACCGTTGAAGAAACGGCGCAACTGGTTGATACCATCCGTATTGCTGAACAGCGCACCAGCGGAGAGATCCGTTTATTCGTTGAAAGCAAATGCAAATACGTGGATGCCATGGACCGTGCCCGGGAGGTTTTTTTATCCATGGGTATGGATAAAACAGAATTAAGGAATGCAACGTTGATCTATGTAGCCATCAAAGACCACCAGGCTGCAATTCTGGGTGACAGCGGCATTCATGAAAAAGTGGGTAATGCATACTGGGAAAAAGAGATCCGTAAAATGTTATTGCATTTCAGGCAGGAGCATCTCAAAGATGGTCTTTGTGAAGTGATCAAAGACCTGGGTGAAGCATTACATCATTATTTTCCTTACGACAGCGATACCGACAAGAATGAATTACCGGATGAAATTGTATTTGGGAGCTAGATGAAGAAATTATTGCTGATCATAACACTGTTTGCTTTCCTGCCTGTTTTCGGGCAGGTTGATCCCATCAAGAATAAACCCAACCAGCTCGTTAATGATTATTCGAAGATTTTACTTCCAGAGCAAATCCAGGCTCTTGAAACAAAATTGCGAAGGTTTGATGATACCACTTCCAGCCAGATCGTCATCGTGATCGTTGACAACCTCGGGGGCCTGGAACCGGTTGAATATGCGACTGACCTCGGCGAAAGCTGGGGTGTTGGAGGGGCGGATTTTGACAATGGGATCGTTATCCTCGTGTCAATGGGCCGCAATACGGATAGTGAAAAACGTACTGCTTTTATAGCAGTGGGCCGCGGACTGGAAGGAGCCATCCCCGATGGTTTAGCCGGCTATATATATGATCACCACATGGTCCCGCATCTCAGGTCAGGTGAATATTTTCGTGCTTTTGATGAAGCCACTGATGCACTGATCAAGGCAGCTGCGGGAGAATACAAAGCACCGGAAGGTTACCGCGACCGTAATAAAGGCAAAGGCCTGAGCCTGGGCAAGATCATCGTCGGTATCATCATCTTCTTTATCATCATGGGTATGTTTGGTGGTGGAAGTAAAGGTGGCGGTTATATGTCAAGGAGAGGTTACCGTGGTTT
>CBDUBK010000228.1:0-4791 GCA_965365375.1 uncultured bacterium
CTGTACCGTATTTACCATTGAATTATCAATCTTATACTTCCAGCGGATTTGCTGGGTCATTGGATCGATCGCATATACCACACCGTTCTTCGTACCAAAATAAACCGTCCCGTTTCTTTCCAGCAGCATGGAAGGCGTGTGTTCGTAGCCGTAACCCGCGTGCATTTTCCAGGCAAGTTTTGGGGCTTCACTGCCGGTAAAAAATGCAACTACCGTGTCCTGCATGGTTTTACCATAAACAAGTTTCCCGTCGTTGGAGATCCCAATGCTTTCCCTGACTGTTGCTTCTTTTGTTCTCCATAACGTTGCTCCTGTCTGAAGGTCTATGGCACTAAGGAAACGGTCAGGTGCCACTACATACACAATACCATCCTGCACAACAGGAATGCAGGCTGCAGGAGAAAAATTAATAACTGTTGACCCGTTGCTCCATTTCCAAAGACCCTTGCCAGTGGCTTTATCAACTGCATGCAGGTACCGGTCCCAGGCCCCGAAAATAATTTGATCACCCGCGATCACAGCCCTGCTCACAAACGGTCCGCCCAGGCCTTCATATTCCCATCTCACTCTCCCGTCTTTCAAATCATAAGCTGAAAATTTGCCGTCACTTCCCCCGATATAAACCACACCTTCTTCAATCAATGGCGAACCTAATACGGAAGCCGCTCTTTTTTGTTTCCACACCAGTTTACCCTTTTGATCCAGGCAATAAATATATTGGTCAGCGGAACCCACAACAATCCTGTCTCCTGAAACTGCTGGTGAAGAAAAAATGGGGCCTCCTGCCTGGAACTTCCATTTTGATTTTCCCTTTTCAAGGGACAAGGCTTCTACCAATCCATTCTGGTTGCCAAACACCACCAGGTCTCCTGCAACAGCCGGTGTGGAGATCACATTGGCGGCCGACTGGTAGGTCCAGCGGACGTTGATCATTTTATTTTCTACTTCCTTATTCATGGAAAAGTCAGGACGAGGGTAAGCCTTACCTTCCTTGTAATTTTGTTTTTGGTTGGCAACACCTGTCCATTTTTTCTCCTCATCACTGAGCGGTTTTCTTTCCGTAAAAAGAATAGAATCCATTCTTACATCCACCAGGTTATATCCACCTTCCGTTGCTTTTGCCCTGAGGTTAGATCGGCCCATTACTGCAGGTATTCCTTCCGCTTCCACCTTCCTGTTGGAATGGCCATGACCACACAAAGCAAGTATGGTATTTTTCGTTTTAAGAAGATCAATCACCTCGTACCAGTTATCGAGCCCGTTATCCAATGGATAATGGTTCAAAAAAACCACGGGTTCATCTTTCTCGATTTTATTTAATTCTTTCGTCATCCAGTTCATGGCATCACGCGGCACGTGCCCGTCACTCATCCTTACATAAGGACCGGAAGGACAACCTAAAAAATGAATACCCTTATGTTCAAAATGAAATTTATCATATCCAAAGGTGCGGGTATAGGAAAGACCGCCGCTCTCGCTCCAGCCCGTATCATGGTTTCCGGGCATGATGTAGTAAGGTACCCTCAGACTGTCCAGGATCTGTTTGGCCACTTTTAATTCCCTGTCCGTTCCCAGCTCCGTAATGTCACCGGTGATCACAACAAAATCAATATTTTCCATCGCATTGATATCGGCCACGGTCCGCCTCAGGTCTTCTTCAGCACCTCCATTGGGAGAACCGATATGGGTATCACTGATAAAAGCGAAGCGGAAAGTTTTGGTTTGTCCCCAAACCGTTACTGAGAAAAATAACAGGCAGCCAAGCAAAAATCCTTTCATGCTGCCAAGGTAAATAAACCCCCGTAAATGATAATCGAAGGATAAAACCCGCAGCCCGGAAATTCTCATTAACTTAAATCGTGTTGCACCCTTCTACCATACAATTGTTACGCTTTCATTTTTCTTTCTTCCTGCTTCCTGTTTTTTTGTTTGCCATGGGAGAGGCGCCGGAAATACACCAGTCCAATACCATCATTGCTTTTGTAATTCTCCATCTCCTGGTTTATCCATCCAGCAATGGATATAACTCGTATATGGACCGTGACCAGTCTCCCATCGGAGGATTAAAAGATCCCATGCAACCGACCAGGCAACTCTATATTGTTTCTATATTGATGGATGTACTGGCGGTAATACTTTCATTGCTCATCAGCTGGATCTTTTGTTTGGGTATTCTGCTCTACATATTGGCTTCAAGAGCATATAGCTACCGGGGTATCAGGTTAAAAAAATATCCTGTTTCCGGTTTCCTCACTGTTTTTATCTTCCAGGGCATGCTGGTCTTCGCATTGACTTACCATGCAGTCTCACAGTTATCCATAACTGAAATTCCAATACTGCCCTGTCTTATTGCAGGCCTGCTCATCGGGGCGCTCTATCCGCTCACCCAGGTGTACCAGCATGAAGCTGACAGGAATGATGGTGTCAGGTCCATCAGTATGCTGCTCGGCAAAAAAGGGAGCTTTGTTTTCAGCATGCTGCTTTTTCTATCAGCAACCTTTCTTTTCTACCTGCGTTTTAAAAACAGGGAGGGACAGCACTTTTTGATCTACCTGGCGATCATGCTTCCGGTGGTATTGTTTTTTTTGTACTGGATGCTGAAGGTCTGGCAGGACGAGAGCCACGCCAGTTTCACCAACAGCCTGCGGATGAACCTGATCTCCACCCTTTGTACAACGGCATTTTTTATCACCCTTATCATCATGAACCATTGAGCAGGATTGTATCCATAGGAACCGCTTTACCGGCGTATTGCCATGCGCAGTCAGATATTCTTTCATTCATGCAGGGCGTTTATGCCATGAATGAATCAGAGAAAAGGAAGCTGCGGTTTCTTTACCATCACAGTGGTATCGACCAAAGACATTCGGTGATCTCGGATTACAGCAAACCGGTTAACGAATGGAAGTTTTACCCGCAGTCAGAAAACCTGGAACCGTTTCCTTCGCTGGAACAGCGTATGGTCCTTTTCAATAAATATGCGCCTTTGTTGTCTGTGGATGCGATCCGTGACTGCCTCGGGCATCATCATGATGTTTCAAACATCACGCATCTCATCACCGTGAGCTGCACCGGCATGAGTGCTCCCGGTCTTGACCTGCAGGTTACCGAGATGATGGAGCTGCCCAAAACCCTTGCCAGGACATCGGTCAATTTTATGGGATGTTATGCGGCTATTCATGCACTGAAGATGGCCGATTCCATTTGTAAATCGGATGCAGGCGCCAAAGTTTTGATGGTTTGCACAGAATTATGCACCCTCCATTTCCAGCGTGCGGCCACAACGGATAATATCACCTCATCCCTTCTGTTTGGTGATGGTGCAGCAGCGGCGCTGATTGTACCTGATTCAGATAACAGTGAGGGACTTCATATTGATGGGTTTTACAGCGAGATCATTCCAAAAGGAAAAAGAGATATGGCCTGGGAACTTTCCTCTACCGGCTTTCTTATGACCCTGAGCGGCTATGTACCGGAACTGATTGAAGCGGACTTTGAACAGATCGTTGACAGGGCGCTGGCCAAAGAAAACAGCAGCAGGGAACACATCAGCCACTGGTGCATTCATCCCGGCGGTAAAAAAATCCTGGAAGCCATCCATAAATCATTAGGGTTTACCAATGGACAACTGGATGTTTCCGCCGCTGTGCTGAAGCGGGTAGGAAATCTGTCTTCCGCCACCATTCTTTTTGTACTGAAAGAAATGATGAAGCAGAAAAAACAGGTGAAAAAATTATTCGGCGCGGCCTTCGGACCGGGACTGACCATTGAAACCTTTACCGGACATTATTAATGCCTTCTTTTAACCACCGCTCCAGCCAGAAAGAATTGCTCGACAGGGATGATATTCCTTTCGCGGACATCAAAAGAAATATGCAGGAACTTGATACCATCAATGGTTTATTGGGCGGACATGCCATTACCCTGGATGGCTTTAAAAAAATCTTACAAAAGATTTCTTCACCGGAAGAAAAAATAACGCTGGTTGAAATAGGCTGTGGTGGGGGTGACAACCTGCGGGTGATCAAAAAATATGCAGCAGGCAGCAAGCAGCAGTTTGAACTTATTGGTATCGACATCAACCCGCAATGCATTGAATATGCAAGATCGCTTGAGGAAAACGAGGGAATTAAATTCATCTGCTCTGATTACGCGGTTGATTTTTCCGAAAAGCCTGACATCATTTTTTCTTCCCTGTTCTGCCATCATTTTTCCAACAGAGAACTGGTGCAGCAACTGAAATGGATGAAAGAAAACAGCAGGGTTGGTTTTTTTATCAATGACCTGCACCGGCACCCGCTTGCCTATTTTTCCATCAGTTTATTAACCAGGCTGTTTTCTAAAAGTTACCTGGTGAAAAATGACGCACCTGTTTCTGTATTGAGAGGATTTAAAAAAGCAGAGTGGAAATATTTATTGCAGGAAGCGGGTTTGGAAAATGCAGTCATCCGCTGGAAATGGGCTTTCCGCTGGCTGGTTAATTACGAAGCCTTATGAACCAGGAAACGGCATACGATGTAGCCATTGCAGGTGGAGGCCTCGCAGGATTATCATCTGCGATCCTGCTTGCGGAAATGGGTTTTAAAACCATCCTGTTTGAAAAAGAAAGCTATCCTTTTCATAAAGTATGCGGGGAATATATCAGCATGGAGAGTTATGATTTTCTTCAGCATCTTGGTGTACCGCTGGAGGAGATGCACTTACCAAAAATCAGCCAGCTCCAACTCACAGCTCCCAATGGAAAAATCTTTGAAACCACGCTTCCTCTGGGTGGTTTTGGAATCAGCCGAT
>CBDUBK010000229.1:0-4781 GCA_965365375.1 uncultured bacterium
AGCGCGCAGATCTACACGCCCACCTACAAGAACATCCTTCAAAAAGATTATTATGATCTTTATTTCCAGGAAGCCAACAAGGTGCGGAATGAACTGGTTCTGCTGAAGATGCTGGTAAATGATAACCCTACCCAGCTGGCAATTGCTGACTCTCTTGATCTCATGATCAGCCAGGAGATCGATACCCTCATGCAGAACAACATTGCCGAGCTCATACAAAAAGACCAGGGCTGGCGTTTGTATAAATTTTTCAGTATCCACCAGCTGATCAACAAAGCCATTGAAACAGAAGAAAAATTATTGGTTAACAGGGAAGATAAGCTCACACAATCAACCCGTACCAATAATAACCTTACCACTGCATTTGGTGTGGTAGGTGTGGGCATTCTCATTTATACGTTCATCTCCATATTCTTTCTATCCAAAAAAAGCCGATGGCTGGAAGGTTTCCTGGAATCGGTACTGGATACTTCACAAAATGGTATCGCTTATTATAAAGCCATCAGGAAGGATGAAGCATTGGTGGATTTCAAACTGGACTTTGCCAATAATGCCACGAGAAGGTTCTTTGGCCAGGATCCTGGTCAACTGATCGGGAAAAATCTTTCAGACCTCAAAATGAAGGACGGTTCTGACCTCATGGAAAAATTCATCCAGGTGGCAGAGGCGGGAAAAAACCTGGAATTCGAATTTTTATATACGAATGAAAAACCGAGGTGGTTCCTGATCTCCCTCGCTAAAATGGAAGATGGTGTAACAGCTTCCTTCCAGGATATTTCGGAGATCAAAAAATATGAAGGTGAATTGAAAGAAAATATCATAGAGCTCGAACGTTCCAATGCCGAACTGGAGCAATATGCTTACGCGGCCAGCCATGACCTGCAGGAACCATTAAGAAAGATCAGGGCGTTTGGCAGTTACCTCCAGGATTCACAGGCCGGTAAAATGGATGAAAAAGGCCAGAGCCAGTTGCAGAAGATCATGGATGCGGCTGAAAGAATGTCGATCCTCATCAGGGATATTCTTGGTTTCTCCAGCATTCGTAAAGAATCTCATTTTGTGCGTACCGACCTCAATGAAGTGGTGGATGGGGTGCTGCAGGATCTTGATTTGGTGATCATACAAAAACAGGCGATCATCAAAAAAGCAAACCTGGCTTCGGTGGAAGCTATTCCCCTCCAGATGAACCAGCTTTTTTACAACCTGGTCAACAATTCTCTCAAGTTTGTGAAGGAAGGAAGAAAGCCTCTTATCGAGATTGGCTGCCGTCATGTGCCGGACCAGGAAAAACCTGCTGAACTGGCAAACGATCATACTTACATCGAGATCTGCGTAAAGGATAATGGTATTGGCTTCCGGCAGGATTATGTGGACCAGATCTTCGGATTGTTCAAAAGACTCAATGATAAACAATACTACCCCGGATCAGGGATCGGGCTGGCGCTTTGCAAGAAAGTGGTGGATAATCATCATGGATATATCAGGGCGATTGGAGTGGAAGGCCAGGGAGCGACGTTTTTGATTTATCTGCCTTTGGAACAATGAAAAAATTCTTTTGACTGGTAGTTTAACCGCAAAGAACGCAATGAGCGCAAAGACAACGCAAAGAAGAATCGACTATACATTTCTTTTCGCAATCACAGATGACACTTTGGAGAATTCTGGTCTTTGCGTCTTCTTTGCGTAATACAAGCCCGAAGCTTTATAGGAGGCTAGCCCTTTGCGCTCTTCGCGGTAAAAAAAACAAAAGCCATTACCTCTCCGATAGTGTCCCCGATACATAATCAATCAGAACCCCAGCATCCGGTTCCATCCATTTGAATTCTTCATCTTTCTTGAACCATGTGATCTGCCTTTTCGCATATTGACGGGTGTTAATCTTTATTCTTTCTATAGCAGCCTCTTTTGACATGATCCCTTTGAAATGATCAAACCATTCGCGGTAGCCAACGGTTTGAAGTGCATTCAAATGTTGATATGCCACTAATGATTTGGCCTCCGCTTCCAATCCTGCTTCTGCCATCTGGTCTACCCGGGTATTGATATTGCGCTGCAATTCTTCCTTAGGCAGATTGAGGGCAATCTTTATGATCCGGAAATCTCTTACAGCTTTATTTCCCTTCCTGAAATGACTGATGGATTTCCCGGTTGCCCTGAAAACTTCAAGTGCACGCATCAGCCTTTGCGGATTCTGGTTTTCAGAAGTTGCAAAAAAATAAGGATCAGCGTTTCGAACTTCATCCTGCAGCCATGCAAGTCCATTTTTTTTGTAAGATGATATTACCTCCTCGTGGATATCACCGGGAACTTCCGGAATTTCATCAAGACCCTCGCAGAATGCTTTGATATAAAGCCCTGTACCGCCGGTCATAACCACTACATCTTTTGAATGAAATAGATCATGGACTTTTGACAATGCAAATTTTTCAAAATCCGATGCAGTTAACTTATCATGAATGGAATGGGATGCGATAAAATGGTGTTTCACTTCAGCCAGTTCTGCTTCTGATGGCCGCGCCACACCGACCTTCATTTCTTTATAACATTGCCGGCTGTCGGCGGAGATGATTTCTGTCTGAAAATGTTTGGCAACCTGGATCGCTACAGATGTTTTACCTACGGCAGTAGGTCCGGCAATGATGATAACGGTTTTTTTCAAGTTAAAGAGAGATTAACCGCAAAGTTCAAGCCTTTGCTGAAGCTATGGCTGACGCTGCGCGAAGGAGCGCAAAGGAACGCAGAGGTGGTTAACAATTCATGAAGCATACAGTGAGAAAGTATCAATGATTTTCCTTGGCGCCTTCTTTCCTGGCGGTAAAAAACTTTATATTTCCTCCTCACTCTCTGCACCCCCTACTTCATCTCCGCCAGTTTCTTCTCCCTCTCCTTCTTCACCGAAACCTTCCGCTCCCTGGCTCAGGTCATACTTTTCTTCCACATCCGCGAAACGTTCACCCAGCAAACTTTTTGTTCCATACTGGCTGGGTGCTATGCCTTCCTTCCTGGTCATGGCAGGATAAGTGATCTTGGGATTTTCTTCTTTTGAAACATTAATGAGTTCCACCATGAAGGCCCAGTTCTTATTAAAATCGTAAGTATAAATAAATTTCTGGTTGGGATCCCTGATCTCAGATCCAATAGTAGTATCCTTCATCAGCAGCGGCGCGGCTTTATATGCCTTGTCGTACTGTTCCAATGAGATCTCCCTGCCCCGCTGCCAGTGGTCATTACTGCGGTAGAATGTAGCCTGGTGCTTGTTGTCGAATTCAAAAGCTTTCAGGATCACTTCATGCAACTCAAAAAAGTTCTGTGTATGCCTGATGGCAACATCCCGGTACACACTATCGTCCTCCTCCAGATAAACCCTGAATTTCAATATAGCCATGTAAGCGTTTTCAAATAGAATAAACGTCAAATATAATTAAAACGGATTTAGTTCAAAGCCGTGAGACCGGCCTCTTTTCCCTTTTGAAGCATGAACTGGTAAGCGGCATCGTAGTCGTTGGGAATGGCCCCGTCGAGTATGGCTTCGCGGATGGCATCCTTGATGATCCCGACGTTCCTGCCGGGTGGAATCCCGAAGGTTTGCATGATCAATTCTCCGGTTACCGGGGGCTGCCAGTTGCGCAGGTGGTCTTTTTCCTCCACCTCCCTGCATCTTTCCCGCACCATTTCAAAATTGCTGAGGAAACGTTTCACCTTCATTTTATTCTTGCTCGTGATATCACTTTCGCAAAGGATCATAAGGTCATCTATATGCTCCCCGGCATCAAATAGCAGCCGCCTGACGGCAGAGTCAGTGATATTCTCTTTGGTGAGACTAATCGGGCGGAGGTGCAGCTCCACCAGTTTGCGCACGTATTTCATTTCCTCACCCAGGGGCAATTTCAATTGTCCAAAGATGCGCGGTACCATTCTTCCACCCACTACTTCATGCCCGTGGAAGGTCCAGCCATGGCCTTCCTCGAATTTTTTGGTCGCCGGCTTGGCGATATCATGAAGTATGGCGGCCCAGCGCAGCCAGAGATCACCGGATCTTTCAGCAACATTATCGAGCACCTGGAGGGTATGGTAAAAATTATCCTTATGCCCATGACCATCCACATATTCAGCGCCTGCCAGCTCGATCATTTGCGGGAAGATAAATTTGAGCAGGCCGGTATCGTAAAGAAGTTTAAAACCAATGGAAGGTTTTTCACTCAAAATGATCTTATTCAGTTCATCGGTAATGCGTTCTTTGGAAATGATCTTAATCCGTTCGGCATGCACACTGATCGCTTCAAGTGTTTCAGGAAAGATCCTGAACTGCAGCTGGGTGGCAAACCTTATGGCCCGCATCATGCGCAGCGGGTCATCACTGAAGGTCTGTTCAGGTGGCAAAGGTGTCCTGATCAATTGTTGTTTCAGGTCTTCCATTCCGTTAAAAGGATCAACCAGTTTTCCATAATCGGCTTCATTGAGGCTTATGGCAAGCGCATTGATGGTAAAATCCCTGCGGTTCTGGTCATCTTCAATGGTACCCGGCGCCACTTCAGGATTGCGCGAATGGGAACGGTAACTTTCCCTGCGGGCTCCCACAAATTCCAGGTCAAAACCGTCAGGGAGTTTGAAATGGGCGGTACCAAAGTTTTTGAAAAAACTCACCCTGGGAGCAGGTTTAAATTGCCGGGAGGCCGCTTCTGCAAGCTGCAGTGCATCACCCACGCAGACAAAATCAGCATCCTTTGTAGGACGGCCCAGGATCTTATCACGCACAAATCCTCCCACCAGGTAACAGGGAT
>CBDUBK010000230.1:0-4757 GCA_965365375.1 uncultured bacterium
AAACACTACATATGAGCTATATCGCTGAAATATTCGCCAGACAGATTCTTGATTCGAGGGGTAATCCTACCGTTGAAGTGGATGTAATTACTGATGAAGGTGCCATGGGCCGTGCTGCCGTACCTAGCGGTGCCAGTACCGGTGTTCATGAAGCGGTTGAACTGCGTGATGATGATAAAAAACTTTATCTCGGTAAGGGTGTACTGAAAGCGGTAGCCAATGTGAATGACCTGATCGCTCCTGAACTTGAAGGATATGATGTGGCGGACCAGACCGGCATTGATGAACTGATGATCCAGCTGGATGCTACAGAAAATAAAAGCAAGCTGGGTGCCAATGCCATGCTGGCCGTAAGTATGGCCATTGCAAAGGCAGCAGCTGAAGAAGCCGCACTTCCACTATTCCGTTATATCGGTGGCACCAATGCCAAAACGCTCCCGGTGCCGATGATGAACATCCTGAACGGAGGCGCACATGCGGATAATAAAATCGATTTCCAGGAGTTTATGGTCATGCCTGTTGGTGCCAGCTCCTTCAGCGAAGGACTGAGATGGGGCGTGGAAATCTTTCATGCACTCAAAACCGTGCTGAAGAAAAAAGGTTACAGCACCAATGTGGGCGATGAAGGTGGTTTTGCTCCCAATATCGGTTCCAATGAAGAAGCTATTGAAACAGTGCTGACAGCTATCGATGCGGCAGGTTATAAAACCGGTTCGCAGATCATGATCGCAATGGATGCTGCCAACAGCGAGCTGTATAAAAAAGGAAAATATGTTTTCCATAAAAGTGATGGCAAAAGCATGAGCAGTGAAGAGCTGGTGAAATACTGGGAGAACTGGGTGAACCAGTATCCTATCGCTTCTATTGAAGATGGGATGGCTGAAGATGATTGGGATGGCTGGAAAATGCTGACAGAAACTGTAGGTAAAAAAGTACAGCTTGTAGGTGATGACCTGTTTGTTACGAATGTCAACCGTCTCAAACAGGGTATCGATAAAAGTATCGCAAACGGACTGCTGGTTAAAGTAAACCAGATTGGTACTGTTACTGAAACGATAAATGCCGTGACAATGGCACAGCACAGTGGTTACAATACCATTATGAGTCACCGCAGCGGTGAAACAGAGGATACCACCATCGCGGATCTTGCCGTGGCACTGAATTGCGGGCAGATCAAAACCGGGTCAGCTTCCAGGACAGACCGGATGGCTAAATACAACCAGTTGATCCGCATCGAGGAACTGCTTGGTGCATCAGCCTACTACCCTGGCAAAAACCTCAAATTCGGTAAATAATTCATGGGTTCAGGGTCCCTGCAAGCTGGTAGGGGGCAGGGACTTTGAACTTCCGATATTGCATCTTAAATTTATTTGATCAATGCGTTTCCTTTCCCATATCCCCTTGTTTCTCAGGAATAAGTTTTTCCTGGCTGCTACCGGTTTCGTGGTCTGGATGTTGTTTTTTGACCGCAATGACCTTTTTACGCAATGGGAAAGAAAAAACGAACTGAACGAGATGAAGGCCAGCAAGGCTTACTTCGCCCGGCAGATCGCTGAAAACCGGGAAATTTCCAATGCCTTGCAATTCAATGCTTCAGCTATTGAAAAATTCGCCCGGGAGACCTATCTCATGAAAAAAGACAACGAGGACCTTTTTATCGTTCAGCCACTGGAAGAGAAATAATCCGGTTTTCTATGCAATAACCACAAGATGGATTTCGTTTATATACGGACGAAAATCTTAATAGGAATCGTTGGAATTTAAATACGAATCATTGGTTATTATGCACAATTACGCACCGGAGGATCTCATCCTGTATTTATACAAGGAAACATCCCCTGAAGCCACCACTGCTATCGAAAACGCACTTAAGGAAGACTGGACACTGAGGGAAAAATTAGCTGTCCTTAAAACTTCCATGGAACGTCTGAATGGAATCACCGTTTCTCCAAGAACAGAGATCGTACTGAATGTACTGAGAGCTGCAAGGGAAAACGTGGTGGTGACTTCTAAATAAAAAAAAGAAGTAGAAGGTTGAGAAGTGAACCGGCATGCCGGTTGGCTGATCAACTTTTTTTATTTTCAGTCCCTCCCTAACTTGCCGGTTCACCACCCCCTCCCATGACAAGGAAAGAAAGATTTGATGCGGTCATTGATTATTTCCAGGTTACCCGTCCTGAAGCAGAAACCGAACTTGTTTTTGGAAATGCCTACGAACTTTTAGTGGCCGTGATCCTTTCGGCCCAATGCACTGATAAAAGGGTGAACATGACCACCCCTGGTCTCTTTGCAGTTTATCCCACAGTCTTTGATCTTGCCAAAGCCCCATACGAAGACCTTTTTCCCATCATCAAAAGCATTTCCTTTCCCGGTAATAAAACCCGGCACCTCATGGGAATGGCAAAACTGGTGGTAGAAAAATTCAAAGGCGAAATACCCATGACCGTTGAGGAACTGGTGCAATTGCCGGGAGTTGGCCGCAAGACTGCGAATGTAATAACCTCGGTGATTGACCAGCAACCCAATATGGCAGTGGACACGCATGTTTTCAGGGTTTCAGCCCGGATAGGCCTGACGCTGAATGCGAAAAATCCACTGCAGACGGAAATGCAGCTGATAAAACATATTCCCAGGGAACTGGTTCACAAATTTCATCATTGGCTGATCCTCCATGGCCGGTATGTTTGCCTGGCCCGCAACCCCAAATGCAAAGAATGCGGGTTGAAGCCTGTGTGTAAATATTACCACAGTGTTGTCAAAAAATCAGGATCCACCTCACAAACTGCTGAATGAATTTCTTTTGATCTGAAATGCAGCGCCATGGCAATAATTAATTATTTGCAAAGTTTGCCAGACCCATTTGAATACAGCTTCAATCTTCAGGTTTCGGTTAATTCGGGGGCAGCCATCCAGGTTTATATGTATAAGGCCAAGAGGTACAGCATTTTTTCAGCGCAGATGGTTCTCCCAAGTATCTCCGGAATCATTGTGCAAAGGCCGAAAATTATTCACCAGTTAATACTTGCAGGTTCCTGATCCGGCAGATTCTGATCCTCCAATTTTCATAAACCGGGCTATTCTTTAGTCTTAGCAGAAGAGTTTGCTTTTTTGGCTCAGAGGTTGATTTAATAATGATCAACCGCCACCAAAATTTCAACACGATGTCGCTGAACGATTTTAATAGCTTTCTTTCTTTACAGCCACTTGTTGCTGTCTTGAAAAAGATGATCACCGAGGAAAAACCCGGGGCCAGGAGGCTTTACCAGGGTTTGATCCGGGATCTCGAATCCAGGCCTGAACTCCTCGAGCCCATGCAGGATACTACCTCAATCGGGAAAGAGGCCGAGCTGGTCGAAACTTTACTGTCAACCATCTTTCCTCCCTCTACTGCATCGAACCAGGGTATTTACGCGATCTCACTTCCTTTCAGAACTGATATTGTATATGCTTCACCGGCATTCAAAGATCTTTTCCTGAAGAATGGCAGTATCGTTTTTGAAGATAAAAAAACGAATCTCGACCTGAGCCGCATCAGCATCAGCCTTGCTTATGACCTGATCCTGAAAAAATTTTATACGCATGAAGCGCCGGTGGTCAACAGTTCCATCCACCCATTCAAAGATGAAAACGGGCTAACAAGATATTACGACCTTAAAATGAACACACAGTTCGTGGAAGTGAGTAAGGTGAATAAGGATTTTCAGCTCCCTGCAGATCTTTCAAATCCCCAAACCCTGGAAACCTCCACGCTGGCTGAATTGCTTCCGCTATCGGAATTCAGGTTTGAAGGACTGGTAGTGATGGAGATCAATGATGTAACCCAGGAGCAGGTCATCACCGAGATCAAAACCGCTCTTATCAACATTAACACCTTTTCTGATGTAAATGTATTTGATGAACTCCAGCGACATGTTCAAAGCCTGATTGGTTTGAAGAACCTCCAGATCGGCATCACCCCATTCTATAAAATGAATGGTTATTATCTCTATACCGAGGCGCTTTATAAAAACAGCCTGCTTTTTAAAACACAGGAAGTGATCGGCAGGAAGGATGATATCAGTGAACTGTGCAAAAAAGTATTTGAAGATTCAAGCCAGCCCCTGTTGTACGAGATCATGAATGCTGCCAGCACAGTTAATAATAAACTCCTGAAATATTATTACGAACAGGGTGCAAAAAGCCTGATCCTTTGTCCCCTCAAAACTGACGAAGGTAATATGATCGGTATGCTGGAAATCCTGAGTCTTAAATCCGGACAGCTGCAGGTGCAGCATCTTGCACGGATCAATCCTGCCCTGCCTTTGTTTTCACTGGCACTTGAGAAAAGTGGAGAGACCATGGAATTGCAGGTTGATAAAATGATCAAGGAACATTTTACCGCCATCCAGCCGGCAGTGGAGTGGAAGTTTACAGAAGCGGCTTTCAATTACCTGCAGTTACGACAGGTGAGCGAACTGGCAAAGATGCCCAATATCACTTTCGATGAAGTTTATCCTTTGTATGCAGCAATCGATATCAGGAATTCTTCTACCGAAAGAAATCATTCTATCCAGATGGACCTGCTGGAACAACTGAATATGGCCCGGGAAGTTCTTACCAGAGCCACTAAGGTTACACAGTTCCCGCTGCTGCAGGAAACTCTGTTCAGGATCGATAAATATATTTCTGCAGTATCAGATACCCTTTTATCGGACGATGAACTGATGATTTATGAATTCATGGAGCATGAACTGGCATCAATACTGGTAAACCTGAAG
>CBDUBK010000231.1:0-4752 GCA_965365375.1 uncultured bacterium
AACCTTCTGTTTACAGCTTCGACCAGCTGGTAAAAGACGGTGAGACTACCTGGGATGGGATCCGCAATTATGCTGCGCGCAATCATTTAAGGTCAATGAAAAAAGGTGACCAGGTTTTCTTTTACCATAGCAATGAAGGTCTTTCAATCACTGGCATAGCCAAAGTCGCAAAGGAGGCCTTCCAGGATCCGACAACAGAGGATGAGGCCTGGGTGGCAGTAAGATTGAAGGCAGTAAAACCTTTAAAGAAACCTGTGACCATGACGCAGGTGAAGGCTGATAAAAGACTCAAAGAAATGGCCTTGCTGCGTATCAGCCGGTTATCTGTTCAGCCAGTGACGGATGAGGAATGGAAAGTGATTTTAGAGCTTGCCGGTATGAAATCGTAATTATTTTTTGCCTGGGGAAAAGCATAGCCGGGAAGCCAGAAGGTAATGCTGTACTTCAAGCATCCCTTTGCGTCTTCTTTGCGCTACACAAGCCATAGCTTCAGCAAGGCTTGTTACTTTGCGCTCTTCGCGGTTCCTGTACTTTCTCCCTGGGCCTGCAACCTTTTGACTTTTGATTTTTAATTTTTGACTTTTGACTTAAAAAAAGACCGGCATCCACGCCGGTCCTCCCTTATATCTTTTTACTGAACTGTAACCTGTCAGCAATAGCTTTTTCCAGGTTATCAGGGATCACTCCGGCATCGTCATCGATCGGTGCCAGCCTGCCCACACTGCTATCCCATGTAAAAATGTGTTCGTTACCATTATATTTCACTTTATACCTTGTCTCTGTATTAAATTCAAAAGGACTGGCCGTTACCGCATAAGGAACTCCATCCAGCAAAAGTTCAAATCTTTGTTCTGTCATAATCAATGTTTAGTCAGGTATATCAAAAAAAATTCCAAACTCCCCCTTTATCACTTTGTATTTTTGAATCTTAATAAATAGAAATGAAAAGCTATTTCTTCATTGTCCTGCTGGCTGTTTCAGCATGCTCAACCACTAAAAACTTACCGGTCAGCCAGTCTTCCACATCAATCGCTGATGGAAAACTGTTCGCTTCGCTTTTCCAGCAACAGGCTGCTGAATACAAGGCGCTTTGTTTCCAGGCCTTCAATTTCGCGAAATTGAAAACAGACCAGGCAGTGATGCAAAATAATGGAAAGCCCAAAGCCATCATTACAGATATAGACGAGACCATCCTGGACAACAGTGCTTATGATATCAAACAGGTTTTGCAGGGAAAGGATTATGAAGCAGCAAGCTGGTCCGATTGGACCAGCAGGGGCATAGCTGATACGGTTCCGGGCGCACCCACTTTCCTGAATTATGCGGCCTCAAAAGGAATCACCATTTTTTATATCACTAACCGTAATGAAGAGGAACGCGCAGGCACATTGAAAAATTTAAAATTATTTAATCTTCCTAATGCAGATAATGAACATCTCATTTTGAAAAAAGGAGTTTCAAGTAAAGAACCCCGCCGCCAGGAGGTCATGAAAAATTATGATGTGGTATTACTGATGGGAGATAACCTTGCTGATTTCAGTGAGCTTTATGATAAACGCACTGTTGAAGACCGTAACCTCGTTACCAGGCAGCTGGCTGCTGATTTCGGACACAAATTCATAGTATTACCCAACCCTGTTTACGGTGACTGGGAATCTGCAATTTACCAGTATAATTCAAAGCTTACGATGGCCCAAAAAGATTCTATTATCCGCAGATCTGTAAAAGCATATTAAATCCATGCAGCAACCATTTAGTGGCAAAGGGAAAAAGCTGGTGGTGCTTACCGGTGCCGGCATCAGCGCGGAAAGCGGGTTAAAAACCTTCCGTGATTCGGATGGTTTATGGGAAGGTTATGATATTAATGAAGTGGCGACCGCCACAGCCTGGCGGAAAAATCCTGCACTGGTACAGGAGTTTTACAATATGCGCCGGCAATCCGTGAAGGAAGCAAAACCTAATAAAGCGCATCAGCTGCTGGTGGAGCTGGAAAAAGATTTTGACGTGCACATTATCACGCAGAATATTGATGACCTGCATGAAAGAGCAGGTTCCTCCCGTGTTACCCATCTTCATGGAGAGATCCTGAAAATGAGAAGTGTAAATAATGATGATCGCATTTTTCATGTTGATGGAGAAATCAAAATGGGTGACCTGGCGGAAGATGGGGGACAATTAAGACCGCATATCGTTTGGTTTGAAGAACCTGTTCCCATGATGGATGATGCCATCCGCATTGTAAGGCAGGCAGATATTTTCCTGATCGTTGGTACTTCTCTGGTCGTGTATCCTGCTGCAGGACTGGTACATTATGCACCACCCGGAATTCCCATTTATATCGTTGATAAAAAGATTCCTTACATCCAATCCGGTCACCGGATTACGGCCATAGAAAAAGGAGCGGGAGAGGGGATGGAAGAATTGGCTACTCTATTAAAAAATGAAAGTTGACAGTTTAAAATAAGTGCAACAGCAAAACGTAAAGGACCAGCGCAATAGCTTGCGACTACGCTAAAGCTCCCGCCTACGCTTAAACTACGGCTGACGATGTCAGCGGCACACGGATGACTGACGATGCGCATGCAGTACCAAGCCATCCAAATCAGGCAATCACTTCTGTCTGTTCATTGAATACAATACCATGATCCCTCAGTTCATGCAAAACAGGTTCATAAATTTCCGGGATTATGGGTATGTGCAAACCTTTTGTTTGAATCGTTCCATTTAGTACCAGCCTTGCGGCAATTCCAAGCGGCAGACCAACGGTACTGGCCATAGCCGTTTCAGTTTCGTTGAGACCTTTTACAATTAGTGTACTGGTTGCCTTGATCTTTTCTTTTCCCAGCCCATATTCTATTTCATGCAGCATCACCACCATATCCTTATCCTCCGGCTGCAACACCAGCTTTTTTTCAAGCGCCAGCAGCAGGATCTCTGCAGCACTGCATCTTCCTTTATTTACAATGGTATTATCATCATCAAGGCCGAGGTAAAATAATTGTTTAAGCGTAAGACTGGCATCATGCATTTTATCGGCAAGCGTGGCGGCGGCGGTTACTTTCAGATCATCTATATCAATATTTTTCAGGTCGCCGCTGTCATCCACTACCATAAATTCTTCCACCTGTTCAATACCTTTCTCAGCGGCTTTCTGCTCCAGTTCCACGAGGTTTACCAGTTCCGCGAGAAGGGTTTTTGTTGAAGTGAACTGGTCCTGCAGTTTTAGTTCCAGCCATTCGGTAAAACCATTCTGGTCCATATGCTCCTTGAAGACCTGTTGCAATGATTTATTATCTGTATCGTACTGGTTTTTTTCATCTGTTAACCTGAGATCAATGATATTTTTCCATCCATAAATAAAATCAGGATGACGTAGCGTGGTACGGATAAAAGTTGAACAATCTTCCAGTCCATATAATGGAATATAACTTAAGGAATCACGGTTGGGATACCAGCAGAGTACTTCGCCTTCAGGTATGGGAACGAATCTTTTTTCTGCAAACAGTTCTGGATATTCCATTTCCCTGATCTCTCCTTCCAGCTTAAATATGGCACCGGCCTTACCGGCATTCACCACGTTGCGCGGGTTCCAGCTGATCTTATAATGCCAGGGATTATCATCACTCTCAGGAGCTACAAGACCACCGCAATGGGATAAAAAAGAATGAATAGTTCCACCACCTTCCCTGATCTCGTTAATGAGTTTCATGGCACTCATGTGATCTATGCCCGGGTCAAGGCCCGTTTCACACAAAAACAATAATCCTTTCGCATTGATCTCAGCTTCCAGTGAACGCATTTGTTCATCCACATAACTGGCTGTAAGCAGGTTTTTTTCAAACCTGATACAATCTTTGGCGATGAGATAATGAAGCGCAGGAGGCATGAGAGAGATCACAATGGCTGCCTCTTTAATAAGGGCTGCTCTTTTGGATTCATCATTGATATCAAATGAAAGGGCCTGACCATGCGGGGAACTGCCGATCTTTTTTGCTGCCTGTTCCAGGCTGGCATCCACAAGCACCAGCTGCCAGTTTTCTTCAGCCGCATGGTTGAGCAGGTAACGGATCAAAACAGAAGCGGATTTGCCGGCTCCAAAGAGTAGGACCTTTTTCATACTGACAAATGTAAGCAGCCGGGATATAGCATCCTTATGTTATCAGGCCTGCTTTAATGCCGCAGTATATTCCTTCGAATAGACCTGCTGTACTGAGATCCTGATTTTTGTACCTCTCCTGTTTTCCGGCACCTGCAATTTTTTAGTACTGTTGGGAGCCACTGAGGGTATCGTATATTTTTTGGTTTCGATAAGGTCACCATTCTTCTTCATGAAATCAACACTTACGGTCAGCCTGTCTACAAAATGCGGGGAAGCATTGATGGCGGTGAGTTCAAGTTCACTGATTCCTCCAAAAACGCCGGTCCTGTAATCATTGGCCTTCACTTTTACCTGGGAGCGGATGTCTTTTGGTTTTACCGAACGCACCATCGGCTTTTGTTCAACCGGGGTCACAACTTCCTTCACGAGTGCTGTCTGGTAATCCTGAGTTTCCGGTATTTCGGGTTGTGTGATAACCTGTGCAATATTGGATTCAACAGGGGCAGTGGCCAGGTCATCTGCGGCTTTTTTCATGACGATGGCACCGAGGATAACACCAGCAAAAACTGCTGCAAGTTTTATCATTTCATTTCCCTGGAAGATCTGTTTATTCCAGA
This sequence comes from uncultured bacterium, assembly GCA_965365375.1. GTDB lineage: Bacteria > Bacteroidota > Bacteroidia > Chitinophagales > Chitinophagaceae > Flavisolibacter. Next base: position 4,717 of record CBDUBK010000231.1, read on the forward strand.
CCGGCCTGTTAATTTTTTCTGTATAACGTTCTTTCA
>CBDUBK010000232.1:0-4734 GCA_965365375.1 uncultured bacterium
GATGGTTTTTAATATCCTGTCCTTTTCATCCCCGCCGGTTGTTGGTAGAGCAATACCTACCATACCACCGTAAACAATAATGGAAACAGAATCCTTTGCCCTTAAATTGTTCACCAGTGCTTTGAATCCGTTCTTCAATAAAGGCAGGCGGTTGGGCATGTCCATGGAACCGGAAACATCAATCAGGAAAACAAGATGACTGGCAGGAAGATTATCAAGAGGAAGTTTCTTTGAATTGATATGTGCGAACAATAAACGGTTTTCTTTATTCCATGGACAATCAGTCAACACGGTCCGGATTTCAAACGAATTATTACCTTTTGGTTCCTGGTAATCAAAATTGAAATAGTTCAGCATCTCTTCAAGCCTTACCGCATCAGGAGGTACTGCAGTATTCATAGTAAGGAACCTCCTGATATTACTGTAAGATGCACGGTCTACATTCAGTGTAACACTGGTTGAAGGATAGGCAGTGGCATTGATAAACTGGTTTTCGATGAGACTCGCGTAAGTTTCATCACCGGTAAACCATTGTTGCTGTGTTTCTCTTTTAAGATCCTGTGTAAGTGAGACCAGTTTATTATTCCTGGAACTTTTATATACTGCAGATTTTTTTAGTACGATCGTAATGAAAGAGGTAGCGTCTACTTCAAGATCCTGGTGGATGTATCCATCAAGCTTTACACTGATGGAATCAAAACGTTCCTTTGTATTGAAGCCAAACAGGCCTTCCGCCCTCGAAAAATAAGTATCCCTGGAACTGTGCAGCCGGATGGATGCATTCTGCAATGGATTTCCTGCTTCATCCTTTACCTGCCCTTTCATAAAGAACTGGGAAAAAGCAAGCAGGGGACAAAAAAAGAAAAGAATAATATTTATAAAATGCTTCAATGCAATCGGTAAGGAAATTACGAAACTTGGCCTAGGATGTCAAGAGCGTTCTGTTAATTGAAAGATTTCCTTAAGATTCCTGCCCAGGCCATCGTAATCCAGCCCATAACCTACGACAAATTTGTTGGGAATCGTAAAACCGAGATAATCTATCTGCAGCGGGAACTTTGTTGCTTCAGGTTTATGTAATAAGGTAGCGATCTTCAAAGACCTCGGCTGCTGGTGTTCCAGTTTGGGAAGAAACTCGTGAAGGGTCTTGCCGGTATCTACAATATCCTCCAGTATCACCACATCCCTTCCGTAAATATCCTGGTCGAGGCCAATAGCGGTTACCACGTTGCCACTTGACTTCATTCCTTTATAGGAAGCCAGCTTGATAAAACAGATCTCCGCGTCAATGGTAATGTATTTGAACAGGTCTGCGGCAAACATGAAGGAGCCATTAAGTATGGCTATAAAAAGTGGTTTTTTACCGGCATAATCACTGTTGAGCTGTTCGGCTATCAGTTTGATCTTTTCCTGGATCTGCGCATCTGATATGTAGGTATCGAAAGTTTTGTCGTGCAGCGTAATGGGCATGTTTTATTTTTTAGGAATGCGCAATTGTTGACCTGTTTTCAGTGAACCGGAATTGAGCTCATTCCATTTCATCAATTCTTCAAGACCGATCAGGTATTTTTTGGCGATACCATAAGCCGTTTCCCTGGGTTGCACAGTGTGAACGATATATTCTTCCGGTGTTAAATCGGTCTGCGCAGCAAAACTGACCGCTGTGCTTTCATTCACCGCCATCCTGAGTTTAGGCATTGCGGGTGCCGTTGAAGCCAGGTAAAGTTTTTCTCCCACAGCAGGTTGCTGGCCGCTTTTCAGGAAATTATAGCCCAGCAGGTTTTCAAGGCGCAATCCTTCCTCCTGTGCTATATCAAGCAAGGTTTCTCCTTTTGCAACAACATGAAAATCATGGGCCCCTGTCTTACGTTTTCTTTGCAGGTAAACCAGCTGGTCTTTTTCCACGATATCAGCCGGTTCGCGGTCGTTGAATTCAAACAATCTTGACAGGCTGAGATGATGATCATTGGCAATCTTTAAAAAAGAAGTGCCTTTGGAAGCGTAGATGACTTTAGTTTCATTGATCCTGAACACACCAGCAGGGTAATTTTTAGCAATAACAGGAACTTCTTCCTCCACTACTTCTGAAACTTCATCCTTACCGGTTTTCTCCCGCTCATTCCAGACCAGGTCATCAACAGATTTTTTATTCAATGCGATGAGGGTATACTCCTGCAACTGGTAATCATTTATCAGTTTGATAAGTATCTGGGGGTATTTTGGATTGGTTGCGTAACCTGCTTTTTTCAAACCATAGGCCCAGCCTTCGTAATCTGTAGGATCGAGTTTGAAAAGTTCGGCGTAATAGGGCCGGTATTTAAGAAAGTCGGAGTGGTCCCGGTAAGATTCAAAGGGATCGTTATACTTTCGGAAACACTCTCCTCTAGCATCGTCATCATGGGAAACTGACTCACCCTTCCAGTCAGATTTGCATTTGATGCCAAAATGATTATTGGACCTGCGTACCAGGTCACTGGTCCCGGCGCCGGTTTCATGAATACCCTGCGCCAAAGTAATAGCAGCCGGCACACCGGTCCTCTGCATTTCTGCAATAGCTATATCCTTATAAGTTGCGATGTAGTTTTTAATAACCTCGGAAGTTTGGGCAAGACTGAACCTGCACAGGAATGCAGTCAGCAGCAGGAGTAGTGAAGCGTGTTTTTTCATGGATTCTAACTGGTTTTCCGGCCTGTTATTTTTTCTGGATCAAAAATAAGCCATCTCTTACGGTCAGCATCACCCGGTTTATGTCATTTCTTTCAAGTAAAAAATCGTTGAAAGCCTGGATGGCTTTTGCGTTTTTTCCCCTGATCTCATCTTCGAGTACCTGGCCGTGAAAGAGCACATTATCCGCTAAAATAAAACCCTTTGGCCTAAGATGGGGGAAAACAAGGTTAAAATAATTTATATAATTCTCCTTGTCCGCGTCAATAAAAACCAAATCCCATGTTTCCTTTAATTCACCGATGATCTGCCGGGCATCACCGATATGTAAAATTACCTGTTCCTTCAGGACTGAACGCTCAAAATAAGATTTGGCCGTGCGGGCATCCTCCTCGCGCAGCTCAATAGTATGCAGCCTGCCATCTTCTTTTAGACCGGCGGCCAGGCATAGTGCACTGTATCCAGTAAAGGTCCCGATCTCCAGGATCCTTTCAGGTGCAATCATACGGCTGATCATCTGGAGTAATTGTCCCTGCAGGTGGCCGCTCAGCATATGCGCATGCGCATGGTGGTTAAAGGTGAATGCTTCGATCTCACTAAGCAATTCATCATCTGCCGAAGAATATTTTTCGGCGTACTGCTGTGCCAGTGGATGTACAAGGTCCATTAATGAGGATCTTTTGAAGGCCCTTCCGTTTTTTCGGCATCCATCACAAATCCTTCCTGTCCTGGCTTAGAGATCAGCATGAGACCGATAAAAGTAAGAAGCCCGTTGATGATAATCAGCTCAAGGCCGATCTGGAATGAACCAAAAATCTCTTTCTGGTATTTGTCGAGTATAAAACAGATTACCGGCGCCAGCACCGCAACAACAGGAACCATTTTATCCGCAACACTTCTTTTGGTGAGAATACCGAATGCAAACAATCCCAGCAGCGGGCCATAGGTATATGCGGCCACTTTCAGGATCACACCAATCATACTGGGACTGTCAATCCATTTGAACATCATTACAAACATGAGAAAGACCAGGGCGAAACCAAGATGGATCCTTTTCCTGATATTATGTTTTTCCTTATCGGTCCAGTCCTTTCTTCTTTTCAACCCGAGTATGTCAATACAGAATGATGATGTTAGAGCCGTGATGGCCCCGTCAGCGCTTGGGAACAATGCAGATATCAGGGCAATGATAAAAATGACAGAAATAATGGCAGGCACACCTTCACCCAGGGCTATTGTCGGGAAAAGACGGTCAGGTTTTGCTTCGATCCCATTGGTGGAAGCATAGAGGTATAACAAACCACCCAGGAAGAGAAACAACAATACTACCAGTGCCTGGATAATGGAGAAGGTCAGCATGTTCTTTTGTGAATCCTTCAGGGTACGCACACTGATATTCTTTTGCATCATCTCCTGGTCCATGCCCGTCATGGTGATGGTAATAAATGCCCCGGCCAGTACCTGTTTAATAAAAAACAGGCTGCTGTTGGGATCAGAAACGAACATCCGTGTAAATCCGGAATCGGTCATTTGCCCGAGGCCATCACCAAAACTGAGACCCATGGTATTGAGAATATAGATCACACAGATCACAAGGCCAGCCAGCATACAGGTTGTCTGGAGCATGTCCGTCCATACAATGGTCTTAACACCTCCTTCATAGGTATACAAGAGGATCATGAGAAGGATCACCAGGGTAGTAAGCCAGAAAGGAATGCCATAACTCGCGAGTATCGAATCCTGCAGGATGGCCACTACCAGGTAGAGCCTTGCCGTAGCGCCTAATGTGCGAGACAGTATGAAAAAAGAAGCGCCGGTTTTATAGGAAACAAACCCAAGCCTTTTGCTCAGGTAATTATAAATGGAAGTAAGATTGAGTTTGTAATAGAGCGGGAGCAATACAAATGCAATGACAAGGTAACCGATAACGTAACCGATAACGATCTGGAAATAAGTAAAAGCTTCAAAGCCTCCGCCCGGAAATGCCTTACCCACTGCACCGGGTACACTCACAAACGTAACACCGCTTAATGAGGTTCCGATCATTCCAAAAGCCACCACCATCCAGTT
>CBDUBK010000233.1:0-4707 GCA_965365375.1 uncultured bacterium
CCTGGGTATTGATGACCAGAACGCCCGCAATAAATATTACCTCAGTGGTGTGGTGACCCAGCCCAGTTCAGGCACCTATTCCCTGCAACTAAATCCTGACAGCCTGATGCTCAATTACGAGATGTGGACGGTAACTCCCGGTAACAGGATCAGTTTCAGCCCTACAGCTATCACGGCCCAGGATTTCACATTATCAAAAGCCAATCAGCGTTTGAGCATTAACAGCATTGCAGGAAATGATAATCCTTTACAGGTAAATTTTGAAGGATTTCGCCTGGCAACCATTACAGGTTTCATTAAATCAGATTCCCTGCTGGTAGATGGCGTGATGAATGGGGAAGCAACACTGCGTAACCTGCTGGAAACACCCGTATTCACCAGCAACCTCACCATCAGTGACCTGAGCATGAAGCAGGATACCATTGGCAATGTAAACCTGCAGGTAAGTTCAGGTTCCAACAACCGGTACATTACCAATGCGACCATCACAGGCCGGGGAAACGATATTGCACTGACAGGTTCCTTCGCTCCATCAGGCAGCAATATTGACCTCGACCTTGATCTTGATGTAAGGCAATTGCAACTCAACACCATGGAAGGTGCACTGGCCAATCTTATCACCAATGCTTCCGGTGCCATCAATGGTAATATAAAGATCAATGGAACTACCAGCGATCCTGACATCAATGGTGATCTCAATTTTAATAATGCAAGTTTTGCACTTACCATGCTGGGCAGCCAGTTCAGAATCGACCAGGAAAAAATTTCTGTTACTGATGAAGGGTTCAGGTTTGACAACTTCACCATCCGCGATTCAGTAAATAATACACTCACTATTGATGGTACCGTGCTCAGTTCCAATTTTATCAACTACGATTTTGACCTGGATGTAAATGCCACCAATTTCGAAGTACTGAATTCCACCAAGGAACAGAATAAGATCTATTATGGCAAACTCAATATCACATCTAACCTCAACATCACAGGTACGGAAGTAAGGCCTGTTATTGACGGCTCACTTACAGTGAATGAAGGGACCAATCTCAATGTTGTGGTACCACAGGCAGAACCTGGAGTGGTGGAACGGGAAGGCGTTATAGAATTTGTGGATATGGATGCGCCTGAAAATGATTCATTATTCCTGGCTTATGATTCGCTGAACCAGTCGAACGTGCTGGGATTTGATATTGCGGCTAATATTGAAATTAAAAAAGAAGCCATCTTCAATGTAATAGTTGATGAAGCCAATGGAGACTTCCTGAATGTACAGGGTGAAGCCTTGCTTTCTGCAGGAATCGATCCGAGTGGCAAGATCACCATGGTGGGCAATTATACCCTTGAGAATGGAGCCTACCAGCTTTCCTTCAATTTTATCCAGCGCAAATTTGAAATTGAAAGAGGCAGTACAATTACCTGGACAGGTGAACCTACAACAGCGCAGCTCAATGTAAAAGCAGTTTACGTAGCCAACACCTCACCCATTGACCTGGTGGCTGACCAGCTTTCTGCTGACGCCAATAAAAATATTTACCTGCAAAGACTTCCATTCCAGGTGCACCTTTTACTTACTGGTGAACTGTTGAAACCGATCGTGGATTTTGATATCGTATTACCTGAAGGCAACTATGGCATCTCCAACGAGATCATCACAACGGTTGATGCCAGGCTGAATATGATCAGGCAGGAAGAAGGAGAAATCAACAAGCAGGTATTCTCACTCTTGTTGCTGAACCGATTTGTCGGTGATAATCCATTTGAATCCAGCGGGGCAGGTTTCAGTGTGGGCACTTATGCCAGGCAAAGCGTAAGCCGGTTGTTAACAGAACAGCTGAACCAGCTGGCAGCAGGACTGATTAATGGAGTAGACCTCAACTTTGATGTGGTTTCAACTGAAGACTATACTACAGGAGACCGGCGCAACCGTACTGACCTGAATGTTGGTTTAAGCAAACGCCTGCTGAACGACCGGCTGAAAGTAACGGTTGGAAGTAATTTCCAGCTCGAAGGAGCGCAGAACAGCAACCAGCAAAACAATAATATCGCAGGAAATATCGCGGTGGATTACCAGCTAAGCCGGGATGGCAGGTATATGGTAAGATTTTACAGGCAGAACGAATACCAGGGTATTGTTGACGGTTATATAATCGAAACAGGGACAAGTTTTATTCTTTCGGTTGATTATAACCGCTTCATGGAAATATTCAGGAAACGCAGGCAGGCCAGGCAGGCAAGACAGGCAAGAGAAGCAGCAAATAATACAGGCACTAATCAAAATAATTCAGGGCAATGATGAATGTACTTCTGCGGTTGATGTTGATCAGCGGATTTTTTTGGCTGGCAGGTTGCCAGGGCACCAGGCATTTACCGGAAAATGAAAAATTATATACTGGTGCCAGTGTTAAAGTGGAAGGCCCAAACCTGGCAGCCAAACAAAAAAAAGTTTTACGTAATGACCTCGCTGGCCTTACCAGGCCCAAGCCCAATACATCTTTCTTAGGCATGCGTCCCAAGCTTGCATTTTACAATATGTTCCGAAATGCCAAAAAAGGAATTTTTAAAAACCTGAGAGAAAAATGGGGTGAACCGCCGGTACTCTTCAGCCAGGTGGATCTGCAAAAAAATACAAAGGTGCTTCAGAGCTATGCGGAGAATAAAGGATGGTTCCATGCGAAAGTTACTCCGGACACCATCGTAAGAAAAAAAACCGCCAAGGCTGAATACCTTGTTGAAACAGGCAACCAGTATAAGATCAATGAAGTGACGTTCCCAACTGACAGCAGTGATCTTTCAAGAGCAATTGCAGCTACCGTTCCCAATACACTTTTGATTAAAGGTGCTCCATTTGATCTTGATGTGATCAAGGCGGAAAGGCAACGCATTGATGCCACGCTGAAAGAACAAGGATTCTATTTTTTCAGTCCTGAATACCTGCTTGTAAGAACAGACAGTACTATCGGGAACCACCTGGTAAACATGGCGGTTGTAGTGAAACCCGAGACACCTGAAAACGCAACAGCCATTCACCGCATCAACGACGTTTACATTTACAGCGGTTACGCCATCAATGCCGACCGTTTTGATACCATCAAATCACAGGCGGAAAATTTCAATGGCTATAATATCATTGACAGGAGAAAAAGGTTCAAACCTTTTTTGTTTGATGAAACCATGCAGTTCCGTCCGGGAGAAGTATATAACAGGACCGATCATAACCGTACGCTCAGCCGTTTGATCAATCTCAACCTCTTCAAATTTGTAAAGAACCGGTTTGAAGTAGCCCCTGCAACTGATACCGCGCAACTGGATGTATATTATTATCTCACTCCATTGCCAAGACAAAGCCTGAGAGCTGAGTTCTCTGTTGTAACGCGTTCAAATAACCTGAACGGTTCACAGATCAACCTGAACTGGAGTAACCGGAACCTGTTCAGGAATGGTTCACAGGTAAATGTAAATGCCTATGTAGGTTCGGATGTGCAATTCAGTGGCGCATTAAAAGGATATAACACTTACCGTTTGGGAGGAGAAGTGGTGTATGCGATTCCCCGCTTCCTTTTACCATTTAAAAAGGTCAGTATGAAAGGGCCTTATGCTCCCCGTACCAACATCAGGCTGGGTTATGATGTGCTGAACAGGAAGAATCTTTATACGATCAACTCTTACCGGTTTGAATATGGTTATGAATGGAAAAAAAATATTCAAAAACAGCATGAGCTCTATCCAATCAGTATAACTTATGCGGAACCTTTGAATGTGACCCAGGAATTCAAAGACCTGCAGCAAACCATCCCGGGTTTTGAAAGAGCTGTTGAACCACAATTTATTCTCGGCAGCCGCTACCAGTATATTTATAACCAGATGGCCAATGATGTACAACCCAAAATGGCCTGGTACTTTAATGGTGTTGTAGATCTTTCCGGTAATATAGCGGGACTTGTTACCGGTGCCAATGTGAAAAAAGGTGATACGGTTAGAATAGGCAACCTGCCCTTCTCACAGTACATCAAGCTGGAAGCTGATCTCAGGAATTACCTCAAGATCGGGTTGAAATCCACCTGGGTAAACCGCATCAATATCGGGCTGGGTAAACCTTATGGCAACTCATCACAGATCCCCTATATCAAACAGTTTTTCATTGGAGGCAATAACAGCCTTCGTGGATTCAGGAGCCGTTCGGTTGGACCGGGTACATACTTCCCTGCCTCATCTACCAATTTCCTTCCTGATCAAACAGGTGATATTAAGTTTGAAGTGAATTCAGAATTCAGGCCGCACATCGCGGGTCCGCTGTATGGTGCCTTGTTTATTGATGCGGGTAATATCTGGCTTGCCAGTGACTCAACGCATACAGGAAAACCAGGCGCGCAATTCACCAGCAAATTTTTAAGCCAGCTCGCAGTTGATGTGGGTGTGGGAATAAGGCTTGATATTACCATCTTCGTGATCAGGCTTGATGTTGGTTTCCCGATCCGCAAGCCATGGGAAATACCTCCTTCTGTTTTGAACCAGGTGAGCTTCAGGGATCCTCAATGGAGGAGACAGAATTTGGTGTATAATTTAGCGATAGGTTATCCTTTCTAGTTTTTTTACCGCCAAGAAAGAAGGGCGCTAAGTAAAATTATACCTAAATGATAATTAACTTATTTATTATCAGAATATTGAATAAATCAACAACTGACTTTTGTAAAGAAATCAAATAAACTCCGC
>CBDUBK010000234.1:0-4660 GCA_965365375.1 uncultured bacterium
TCAGATTATCCGAAAATTCGATAATTTCACCCACTCTACACCAAATCCAATTTGAAGGAATTTCAAAAGGGATTTCTTCGGATGTGATTGCAGGCAAAGTTTTATCGCGTTTAACTTTCTTTTCCGCAATGAGTTTTTCTTTTTCAGAATGAAACAACTCATAGATCTCTGGAAGATGTTTGCGGAAACCTTCGATCCCGCGTTTGATCTGCCATACAAAAATTCCCGAGTTCCATAAAAAATCACCGCTGGCAAGAAAGGTCTGGGCCAGTTCTTTGTTGGGCTTTTCTGTAAAGGTTTTCACCTTGTATACTGAAGGTATCACCTCTATGCCTTCGTGCTGGATATAACCATAACCGGTATTGGCATAAGTAGGCGTGATGCCGATCGTGATCAGTGCATTAAAATGGTTCACAAATTCAAGCGCCTCATCTACTACTTCCAGGAAACGGTCTTCATGAAGTATGAGGTGGTCGGCAGGCGCTACGATCAGGGAAGCCTCCGGATCTTTTTGCTGGAGCTTGAATGAAATATAAGCAATGCAGGGTGCTGTATTTTTCCTGAATGGTTCACCAAGGATGTTTTCGGATGGCAATTGGGGCAGCTGTTCCTTTGTGATATTGATGTATTCATTGGCAGTCACCACGAAGATGTTTTCAACAGGCACCAGCTTAGAGAATCTTTCAAATGTTTGCTGGATCAGGGTTTTGCCCGTACCCAGTATGTCGAGAAATTGTTTGGGATAATCCACCCTGCTCAATGGCCAGAACCTGCTGCCAATTCCGCCGGCCATGATGGCAACATAAATTGCCTTGTCCTTTTTCTTTTCTTTCATTATTGTTTGCACGAATTAAACGAGACGGTTAGGGAAAGGTTCCTGCGAACCGGGTGCACAAGTTCAGTTATATTTTTTGATTCGGGCATGATTTAATAACCCTTAGAAACGGTGGTTTTCATCATCGAAAATGGTTGATCAGATCAGTCCTTCTTTTACCAGGTCGTGCAAATGCACAATACCCAGGTAACGTCCGTCTTCTTCCACAACCAGCTGGCTGATGGAATTGTTTCGGAGCAGGTCCAGGGCATTCACTGCCATTTCATTCGGACCGATAGACTTGGGGTTCTGCGTCATGATGTCGCGGGCGGTAACGTGCTGGATATTGTCGCTTTTTTCCAGCATTCTCCTGAGGTCACCATCCGTGATGATGCCAACAAGTTTCCCGTCTGCGCCGGTAACGCCGGTCACACCAAGTCTTTTCCGGGTCATTTCCATGATTACTTCTTTAACCGGTGCTTCAGAGCCAACTTCCGGTTTTTCGTGGTCGGCATAAAGATCTTTCACGCGCAGGTAAAGTTTTTTACCCAGGGCCCCGCCCGGATGAACCTTGGCAAAATCCTCTGCGTTAAATCCTTTTTTCTCCATGAGGCAAACCGCTATCACATCACCCATCACCATTTGGGCGGTGGTACTAGTGGTTGGTGCCAGGTTATTGGGGCATGCTTCCTGTTCAACCGTGGTATCCAGGAAATGATCTGATTTTTTAGCGAGGTAAGAAGCCCCGCTACCGCAAATAGCTACCAGCTGGTTACCAAAATTTTTGATCAGGGGTACCAGCACCTTGATCTCTGGGCTTTCACCGCTTTTGCTGATGATCACCACCACATCATCTGCCTGCACCATACCCAGGTCTCCGTGTATGGCATCGGCCGCATGAAGAAAGATGGCAGGAGAGCCTGTGGAGTTCAGGGTGGCAACGATCTTTTGGGCTATGATGGCACTTTTGCCGATGCCGCTGATGACAATGCGCCCGCGGCATGCCGACAGACAATCAATTGCTCCCTCAAACCCGGTTCCAAGCTGTTCTCCAAGCCTGGCGATCGCACGGGCTTCTGTCTGAATGGTTTCAAGTGCTGTTTCTACAATGGTTGCTGTCTTTTTCAAGGCCTCAAAATTAGAGGTTTTAAGTACAATCCTTTATGACTGTAAAATAGTTGTCATTCTAACTAATTTAACTTTTAAATGCGCCCTTTCGGTGTTAAATTCGTTTTCCTTTTTTGACCTACGGCCCCGGATGGCAAAGCATCCTACCAGATTTCCCAAAATGGTCAAAGCCAAACCCCTCCAGGCTGTGTTCATAAAAGGCCGATCATTTTTTATAAGCTTTTCGTAAGCTCAAAATATTCATAGAAATGCCTAGCGTAAGAAAAACCCCCGGCAAAACAAGCAAGGCCGGGATCAAACCCAAAACCGATCTTAAATCTGCACTTAAGGAACACTTCGGCTTCAAAGATTTTAAAGGACAACAGGAAGAGATCATCCAGACTCTTTTAGATGGCAGGGATACTTTTGTGATCATGCCTACCGGTGGCGGCAAAAGCCTTTGTTACCAGCTGCCCGCAATGATCCTTCCAGGTGTTGCCATCATCGTCAGCCCGCTGATCGCGCTCATGAAAAACCAGGTGGACCTGGTGAGAGGCTATAACAGCAATGATGACGTTGCCCATTTTCTCAATTCAACACTTACTAAAAAAGAAATAAAGGTTGTTCATGACGACCTCAAATCCGGCAGGACAAGGATGCTTTATGTTGCACCCGAAACCCTTACCAAGCAGGATAACCTCGATTTTTTCAGTGACCTGAAAATTTCCTTTTTTGCCGTGGATGAAGCGCACTGTATTTCGGAGTGGGGACATGATTTCCGCCCGGAATACCGCCGCCTGCGTGATATGATGGACCAGATCAACCCGGACATCCCGGTGATCGCATTGACCGCTACTGCCACCCCCAAGGTGCAGAGTGATATTGTGAAGAACCTGGGACTGCGTAACCCGGAGATTTTTATTTCATCTTTCAACCGTTCCAATCTTTATTACGAGATCCAGCCCAAGATCAACAAGGAAGATACCATCAGGAACATGGTGAAGTTCATCGTGCAGAACAAGGGCAAGAGCGGGATCATTTATACCCTGAACCGCAAGACAACCGAAGAGCTGGCTGATATACTTAAAGCAAATGGGGTAAAAGCCGTTGCATACCATGCCGGTCTTGATTCCAAATTACGAGCGGAAAGACAGGATCTTTTCCTTAATGAGGATACACAGGTAATTGTTGCCACCATTGCGTTTGGGATGGGTATTGACAAGCCTGACATCCGTTTTGTGATCCACTATAATATTCCGAAATCCATAGAAAATTATTACCAGGAAACGGGCCGTGCTGGTCGTGACGGGCTTGAAGGCAAGTGTATTTTATATTATTCGCACAAGGATGTTTCCAAGCTGGAACACCTGATGCGTGACAAACCCCTGAGCGAAAGAGAAGTTGGCGCGCAGCTGATCAATGAATCTGTCGCCTATGCGGAAAGTGGTGTTTGCAGGCGCAAGGTCCTGCTGAGCTATTTTGGCGAGGATTATGGTGACAAGAACTGCGGCAACTGCGATAATTGTAAACATCCGAAAGAAAGGATAGAAGCCAAGGATGATGTGATCACGGCCATTAAAGTGATCAAAGCGCTGGACGAAAGATTCGCGACTGATTACGTGGTGCGGATTATCACAGGCCATCTCACACCGCAGATCAAGATGTTCCGCCACGAAGGTTTGCCGGAATTTGGACTGGGCAAAGGAAAGCCCGATCATTTCTGGAATTCACTCATCCGGCAGATGTTGCTGGAGGGACTCATCAAAAAAGATATTGAAGAATACGGGGTGTTGAAATTCACCAAGAAGGGAGAAGAGTTTTACAAGAAACCGAAGTCCTTCAAAATCGTGATGAACAATTTATTTGAAGACGCCAACGAGGATGATGAGGAAAGCACGGAGCAGGCACCTGCTGCTACAACAGATGAGAAACTGTTTACGATGCTGAAAGAGCTGAGGCAGAAAGAGGCAAAGAAAAAGAACCTGCCCCCATTTGTGATCTTCCTGGAATCTTCATTGCAGGACATGGCGACCATGTATCCCACCTCAACCGATGAACTGGCGAGGTGCCAGGGGGTGAGCAAGGGCAAGGCCATCAAATACGGCAAACCATTCATTGACCTGATAGCAGGTTATGTTGAAGAGAATCATATCGAGAAGCCGGATGATTTCATAATGAAGAGCGTTGTTAATAAGAGCGGCAATAAAGTGCACATCATCCAGCAGGTAGATAAAAAAATACCGCTGGAGATGATCGCCAAGAATAAAGAATTAAGGCTGGACGCACTGCTGGAAGAAATGGAAACCATCGCTGCCAGTGGTACCCGGCTGAACCTGGATTATGCCATCGACCAGATGCTTGATGAATATGAACAGGAAGAGATCATAGATTATTTCAAAGGCTGCGAAACATCCTCCCTGGAGGTGGCGAGACAGGAATTATCTGATGGTAATTACAACTGGGAGCAGCTCAAGATCATGCGAATTAAATTCCTGAGTGTTTACGGAAATTAGGATCAAGGGAAAGGCTTAACCAGTTAGTTTTCAAAAACTCTGGCGGTTTTCCTGTTTTTTGACCTCGTCTCCTTATTTTTGCAACCCCAAGAAAGTGCGGAGTGCGAAGAGCGGGGTGCGATCGCTCTCTTTCTCTACTCTGTTTCTTTTTCCTGGTGCGGTAGCTCAGTTGGTAGAGCAAAGGACTGAAAATCCTTGTGTCGCCGGTTCGATCCCGGCCCACACC
>CBDUBK010000235.1:0-4646 GCA_965365375.1 uncultured bacterium
GCTCCTACTTCTCCTGTAAACATTACACTTGGTTATGCAGACGCGGATGCCAATGCTTCTGCCACGCCAACTGCTAATATGGAAGCAGGCGTTGCAACTGCAACCAACTGGATGATTGCTACACAGGCGGGCGGACTTGCACCCACCGGAACTGCAACAGCAAGACTGCTTGGCTTCCAGACCATCTCCTTCGGACCGATGGTGCTGGCTAATATCGGAGGCATCAACTTCCCGACAGCGGTTCCAAATGTGGATGCTGATGTTACAAGTGTAGTGCTCATGCCAAACGTTGTAAATGACCTTGCATTACTGAGAGTGAAAACCCAAAGAACTACCAAGGTTCAGTGGTCGGTAGTAGACGGAAACGGAAGGGTAGTGATGGCATTCACAAGGCAGGTATTTGCAGGGCAAAATGATATCCAGTTACACCTCGGACGCCTTGCGGCAGGAACTTACCAGCTGGTAGGGTCAACCGAAAAAGGAAGTGTACAGGCTGTCAGATTTATCAGAATGTAATTAGTAAGTACATCCAATAAAAAGCCCCGGAAATCCGGGGCTTTTTATTTGCCATTAGCCAATTTGAATTATCATTTGATATTTTATGCGTTTACAAAAATTTGTGCAACACCATATGCGGCAGCAGCGGCGGCAAAGCCTGTGAGTAACAATCTGACTCCACTCCATAAAGGTTGCACGCTAAATAAATTTCCTTTGACCCATCCCGAAATAAATAAAAATACAAGGGTAAGACAGGCAGCATATTTTAATGCATCCCCGGGATCTTCAATAAAAAAATAGGGCGAGATGGAAATCAGTCCTCCGGTTATATAACCAAGGGCAATGATCCATCCAGTTCTTGCAGCTTTTCGCGAATCATCATCCTGCAGGCCCTGTTCGTATTGCATTTTGAACGCCATCCACCTGTCTTTGTCTTTGAGCACTTCTCCTGTTGCCTGGTCCTGCAAGGATTCACTCAGGCCAAGATTCGCAAAGAACTTTTTGGTTTCATCAAGCTGGTCATTTTTGATCTCCTCTTTTTCCTGCTCACCACCATGATGATGTGAATGATGATCCTTTTCTGGTTTACCTGAAAAATAACCTCCGAATCCCATGGCAATGGAGCCAGCGGCAATGGAAGCGATGCCTGCCATGATAATCATTTGATTATTTTCAACTGCGCTGCTTAGTCCTGCGGCAAGTGCAAATGGTACGATCAATCCATCACTCATACCAATCACCAGGTTGCCGGTGAAATTTGCTTTCGAAGGATTTTGTTCTGAATATTTTTCCAATGCATTTGTTTAATGTATCAATCCAATGCTTCCATACTTTTTTGGATGATTCCCAGCGCCTCATCCATCTGCTGCCTGTTAATGATAAGAGGTGGTGCAAGCCTGATCTTATCACCCTGTGTAGGTTTGGCAAGCAATCCGTTTTTCATCATCAGCATACAAAGTTCCCATGCTGCTTCCTTATCAGGATGATTGATGACGATGGCATTCAATAAACCTTTTCCGCGTACCAGTTCCAGGTTAGGCAGTTCCATTTTTAAAATGGATTCCCTGAAATAAGCGCCCATCTTCTCTGCATTGTCAGCAAGATTTTCATCTTCCAGTACCTTGAGGGCTGCCATTGCAACACTGCATGCCAGTGGATTACCACCAAAAGTTGAACCGTGCTCTCCCGGTCCTATCAGATCCATCACCTCATTGGAAGAGAGCACCGCACTCACCGGCATCATGCCACCGCTCAAAGCTTTTCCAAGTATCAGCACATCAGCATGAACTTCTTCATGGTCACATGCCAGCATCCTCCCTGTTCTTGCGAGACCGGTCTGGATTTCATCAGCCATAAATAAGACGTTGGCTTCTTCGCAAAATTGTTTGGCTTTTTTCAGGTAACCATCAGCGGGAACCACCACACCTGCTTCACCCTGTATAGGTTCCACCAGGAAGGCGGCAACATTTTTATCTTTCAACGCTTCCTGCAATGCAGGCAAATCATTGAAGGGAATGGTTATGAAGCCTTCCATGTAAGGACCGAAATTTTTTCTTGCAGCAACATCAGAACTGAAAGAGATCACGGTAGTAGTGCGCCCATGAAAATTTTGTGTGCAGACGATGATCTTTGCCTTTTCATCCGCAACTCCTTTTATTTTATAAGCCCAGCGCCTTGCAAGTTTGATGGCTGTCTCCACTGCTTCCACACCTGTATTCATCGGAAGCACTTTATCGTAACCAAACAGGCCTGTGATGTATTGCGCATATTTTCCAAACTGGTCATTATGGAAAGCGCGGCTGGTAAGACTGAGTTTTTTTGCCTGGCTGATGAAGGCTTCAAGAATTTTTGGGTGACTGTGTCCTTGATTGACGGCAGAATACCCACTGAGAAAATCAAAATATCTTTTCCCCTCCACGTCCCATACATATACACCTTCGCCTTTATTGAGTACAACAGGAAGGGGATGGTAGTTATGTGCGCTATACTGGTCTTCCAGTTCTATATAATATGCTGAGTTGGCTGTTGCCATGGTAGAATGAGGCATGTAATTGATTTTAAGTTAATGAAATGAAAGCCTGGCCCGGGGTAGGGTCAACTTAGTGATTAAGAAGATCAAGATTCTGGTGAAGGAAGGAAAGATTCATTAGCTTAACTTGCTGTAAAACTAAGCATAAAATGGCATACCAGGTACCTGCGGGCACCCGCATCGGGCATGTACATCTTAAAGTCAGTGATCTTGAAAGAGCCCTGGGCTTTTACCGCGACCTGCTTGGATTTGAAGTAACGCAGTATTATGGAAGTAATGCAGCCTTTCTTTCTGCTGGTGGTTATCACCATCATATCGGCCTGAATACCTGGTACAGTAAAGACAAGGGACCGGCACCTGTCCATGCAGCCGGATTATTCCATACCGCCATTCTTTACCCCACCAAAAAAGACCTGGCACAAGTACTCAAAAAACTACTCCAGGCGGGTTATCCTTTGTCAGGAGCATCCAATCACGGCGTTTCCCTGGCATTATACCTGGATGATCCGGATAAGAACGGTGTGGAATTATACTGGGATTTTCCAAAGGAAGAATGGCCCCTTGACCAGGATGGTAATTTGCAAATGGTGACCGAGGCGTTGGACCTTGAAGAACTCCTTTCACATGCTGATTAATCTCCCTTATACACCACGCCTGTGGTAGGTGTCTCATAAAGTTCGATCCTGCTCAAAAGAGGGAGCAGGGGATGGATCTGTTTCCATATCCAGATGGTGATGTTTTCTGCAGTAGGATTTTCAAGACCCGGAATATCATTGATCAGTTTATGATCCAGTTGTTCGATTACACCGGAAAGCGCATCCTTGAGGTCTTTAAAATCCATGATCCATCCCAGTTCCGGGTCAGGTTGTCCTTCCAGGAAAACTTTCAGTTTATAAGTATGCCCATGCATATTCCTGCATTTATGCCCCTCGGGTACCCTGGGTAAAAAATGCGCGGAATCAAAAGAATATTCCTTGTAGATCTCCATCGGCCGCAAAAGTAAAAGAAAGCATCAAATGACGCGGGTAAAATACTGAGCCGGGAAGGCAGGTGGTGTAAAATCATGTTTTGGGAAAATGCCAAACAGCGTGGATCCGCTGCCGCTCATGGAAGCATAAGCAGCTCCGGAAGCATACAGTATTTCTTTGATAGCGCTCAATTCAGGGTGTGCTTCAAATACTGGTTTTTCGAAATCATTTACCAGCTGGTCTTTCCATTCTTTTATGGGCAGGTTGATAATGTTTGAAACGGGGGTGCTGCCTGCACCTGGTTGTATCATAGAGAAGGCCCACCCGGTATTCACATGAATACCGGGATTCACAAGCATAATTTTATAAGCGGATAAATCAAGATCGATGGAGCTCATTTTTTCACCCCGGCCGGTTGCCAGGGCAGGTTGATTCCTTATGAAGAAAGGGCAGTCACTTCCCAGTTGAAGGGCAAGATCAAGCAGTATATTCTCCTCCAGGTTTGCCTGGTATTTTTTATTGAGCAGGAGCAGGGTAAAGGCTGCATCAGCACTGCCGCCACCAAGGCCGGCGCCAAAAGGAATGACCTTATGTAAGTGCATATGGACCTGCGGACAACCCGGGAAAACCTTCCTGAATAATTCAAATGCTTTTACACAGATATTATCCGGGGCAGGCAGATCGAGAGTAAGTCCTGTCTGTTTGAATTGAAACTTCTGATCCGGTGCAGTGATGATCTCGAGTGCATCTGTAAGGGGAACAGGGTAGAAGACCGTTTCCAGGTTATGATAGCCATCTGGCCTTTTGCCCAGGATGTGAAGGCCGAGGTTGATCTTGCAATTGGGAAAGCTTACCACAGATTAGATTTATAGCTAATGGCCATTAGCCAATAGCCATTGGCAAATAGCTATTCTTTTCCTTTTTTTCGGCTGTTGATCTCATCCCTGATCGCGATCGCACGGATATAATCTTCCTGTTCCAGCACTTCATTTAAAAGTACATTCAAGTCTTCTAAATTCATGGTTTTCAGATCATCCTTACTTCCTGGTTCATCTTCCGGTGACGTAACTGTGGGTGTTTTTTTCTTCTTGCCTGTACCTGGATCTTCCATCAGGATACCCGCGCTTTCAAGGATGTGTTCGTAGGTATAT
>CBDUBK010000236.1:0-4616 GCA_965365375.1 uncultured bacterium
GTCCAGACCTGGTTGTGAAAACCACCGGGCCCTCCGTGCAAATGGTTGGGAGGATTGTTAATGGCCAGTTGGTAGTCTTTTCCATCGAGAGAAAATTTCCCCCCGGCGATCCTGTTGGCATAACGGCCTACTATAGCGCTGTAATAGGTTTCAGTAGAGTTAAAATATCCATCAATACTGTCAAACCCCACCACCACGTTGGTAGGATTTCCATCCTGGTCGTTAACTACGAGGCTCACAATGCGGGCGCCATAATTGGTAATGGCGGCAGTGCAGCCCTTATTATTAGTGATCAGGTGTAATCCTGTTTCCACTTTCCTGTCTTTGGAGACAAACCTTTCCGGATTCAGATTCATGTGATTTAAATACCGTTAAATTTACAGGTAAGCCCGTTAATACCGATCAACGATCCCGCTTTTTTTAGCTGTACTACATTTGCATCCACAAATCTGAAATTTGAAGCACCTTAAGGCACTCAATAAATATTTCTGGAAATACAAGACCAGGCTGGCGATCGGAATATTTTTCATCATCCTGTCTAACTATTTCAACGTACTGCAACCGCAGATCACGGGTTATATCATCGATTTTGTTCAAAGAAACCTGCCCGGCTATGAACCGGGCACAAGGTCCGTGCCTGCATATGATATCGCTGTAAAAAAAATGATCACATTGATAGAAGGAATGGAGGTCACAAGTATACAGGTGGTGGTGATCTGCGGACTGGTGATACTTGCACTGGCATTATTGCGTGGATTTTTTATGTTCCTCATGCGGCAGACCATCATTGTAATGAGCCGTCATATAGAATTTGACCAGAAAAATGAAGTGTTTGACCATTACCAGAAAATGGATGCCAGCTTCTACAAAGTTCAAAGCACAGGAGACCTGATGAGCCGCATGGCAGAAGATGTAAGCAGGGTGCGGATGTTTACCGGGCCTGCCATCATGTACCTGGTGAACCTGGTAACACTGATCTCCATGAGTGTATTTTTTATGTACAAGAGAGAGCCTGAGCTTACCCTCTATGTACTGGCTCCCTTACCGCTGCTGGCCATCACCATTTATTATGTGAATACGATTATTCACAGGAAGAGTGAAAGCCTGCAGGCAACCCTTGGCGCACTTACTACCAATGCGCAGCAATCCTATTCGGGCATCAGGGTGATCAAATCCTTTGTACAGGAAAAACCCATTTTTGATCATTTTGAAAAGAACAGCGAGGAATACAGGTCGAAAGCTGTAAGCCTGGCTAGGGTTGAAGCACTGTATTTTCCTTCGATGACCCTGCTGATTGGACTCAGTACGCTTTTCACCATCATGATCGGGGGAATATATTATATCAACGGGCATAAGGATATCGGTATTGATACCATCGTGGAGTTTGTGATTTATATCAACATGCTCACGTTCCCGGTAAGTGCCATCGGGTGGACGGCCAGCATGATCCAGAGAGCCTCCGCTTCCCAGAAAAGACTGAATGAATTCCTCCATACTGAACCGGGCATCAAATCAGGTCCGCAGGCCAGGGAGCCGAAAATGGAGGGTGGCATCAGCATACAGAACGTGAATTTTACCTATGCCCATACCGGATTGCAGGCGATCAAGGATTTTAATCTTGAGATCAGGGAAGGAGAGCAGGTGGCTATAGTGGGAAGAACCGGCAGTGGAAAGACAACCCTGGCGCAGTTACTGATGCGCATGTTTGATGTGAATGAAGGTTCCATCAGTTACAGTGGAGTTGATATCAGGAAGCTGGACCTGTTTGCGCTGCGTAAGAATATCAGCTACGTACCACAGGATGGATTTCTGTTCAGTGATACGGTTTCAAACAATATTGCATTTGGTGCAAAAGACAGCGATCCGCTCAAAGTGAAGGAAGCAGCCAGGCTTGCCGTGATTGACAGCGATATTGAGCAACTCCCCAAAGGTTATGAAACCGAAATCGGTGAAAGAGGGGTAATGCTTAGCGGCGGACAAAAACAAAGGATTTCCATTGCAAGGGCCCTGATGAAAGATGCGCCTTTACTGATACTCGACGACTGCCTGAGTGCAGTTGATGCGCGAACAGAAAAACAGATCATAGCCAACCTGAAAACTTATCTTCAGCATAAGACTTCCATCCTGATCACCCACCGCATTTTCAGCCTGCTTAATTTCGATAAGATCATTGTAATGGAAGAAGGAAGGATCATTGAAACAGGTACTCACGAAGCCCTGATGATGCAGAAAGGAGCCTATCATAAAATGTACCTACGCCAGCAACAGGAAGAGGATGAAACAGGCCCCGGGTCAAATTTGGCTGTTGAAAAAACATAATTATATTTGTAGACATTCCAAACCAAAACATTTTTTAACTGTAAAAATTACAAAAGTGGCGTACGACAACAACGACAAGAAAATGGAAAGCATTTACAGCAAAAGGATTCGTGCCGGCAAGCGCAGGACCTATTTTTTTGACGTAAGGGCTACCCGTGGAAATGATTACTACCTCACTATTACAGAAAGCCGCAAACGCTTCAATGATAACGGGTACGACAGGCATAAGATTTTCTTGTACAAGGAGGACTTCAATAAATTCATCAAAGCACTTACTGAAGCAGTTGACCATGTAAAAACACAGTTAATGCCTGATTTTGATTTTGATGCTTACAACCACGAGGATTCCGAAATGGAACATGATGGTGAAGAGGTCATGTCTTCAAATGGCACGAATGGTTCGGAAGTTGAAATTCCTGTTTCAAATCCTGAACCGGTAGTATCCCAGGCTACCGCCCCCGGGAGCTCTGAGGAAGTAGATAAATGGTGATTTTAAAATATTTTTTAGATAAAAGCCCCTGATTGGGGCTTTTTTTATATCTTGTTTTTCCAATATTTGTAAGAAGCTGCATTTTATGTGATTTTGCCTTATTTGAGCAAACACATCCCATCCTGTCCCTATCAATTTTTGAGCCCCGTAATCCGAATTTTCAGTTATGCATCACGGTGAGTTTTTTCACTGGGCTAACTGCCAGATCCTCCAAAAAGACCTTCATTGTTAACTGAAATAAAATGCTCAGATTGTCTGCTGTTTTCATGCCGGTACTGCTGCTTGCTGTATTGTTTTCGGCCTGTTCTTCTAAGGATCCTGCTACTGTAATCGTTCGCCCGGTGCAGCCGGTTTCACTTGCAGAAGCGGAAGGCCCGTCCCAGAAACTTCTAGCCCAGAAAGAAAGATATGAACGGGAGGTTGAAATGACCCGGGACCCCATGCTGGGTTATGTTCCTGTAGAACGGTTGATGATGGCCGAACAGCGTGTTAAAAATATGCAGGCGAGGATGATGGATGGTTCTCCGTTCACCTGGGTGGAACGTGGACCTTCCAATATGGCCGGCCGTACCCGGTCGGTTCTCATTGATGCGGCGGATCCAACAGGAAATACCGTATTCGCAGGAAGTGTATCTGGTGGTTTATGGAAGACAACCAATTTCAAATCATCAACGCAGGAATGGAATTGCGTAATGGCTGTTTCAGCCAATCTCGCTATCACAGCCATTGCACAGCATCCGTTGAATCCACTCGTTTTGTATGCGGGTACGGGCGAGGGCTTTAATAATATTGATGCGGTAAGGGGACTGGGAATTTATAAATCCTCAGATGGGGGGATCACCTGGAATTTGCTGGCTTCCACAACCACAGGGGGCGCAAACCGGAACGATTTTTCATTTGTACAGGATATTCTTGTATATCCTAACGGTGATGTTTATGCGTCGGGCATCAGTGCTTCATTTTGCAATAATGGTGGGGTTCTCCGGTCAACTAATGGCGGCGCTACCTGGACACGTGTGATAGGTCTTTATACAGGTGGTGGCACCTGTAATAACGCTTTTGATTTTGCCGGTTATGATATCGCTTTGTCCAGGGATGGAGACATTTACGCGACTGTAATTGATAATGGATTTTCCTATACAGCCCCGGCGACCACAGATACGACCATTGGAAAAATTTTCCGTTCACCGGCAGGAATGAATGTTGGAAACGCGGGCAGTTGGGTGGATGTTACTCCGCCTCCTCCGGCGGAAGCCGGGTCTTACTGGAGAAGAATTGCAGTGGCATGCTCACCTTCCAATAACAATAAGCTCTATGCTTTACTCCAGGGTACCGGCACTTCCATAGGTGGTATCAGGGTTAGTCATGATGCGGGGGTTAGCTGGGCAGCTATTGACAATTTTGCTTCCTGGTGCGACCAGGGTTCCATGAGCTCTCCTGATTTTTCCAGAGGTCAGGCCTGGTATGACCTCTGTATTGCTGTAAAGCCTGACGACGACCAGACTGTTTATGCAGGAGGTGTTGATGTAATCAAAACAACAGACGGAGGATTGAACTGGATGCAGAATACACAATGGGCGGGTGGTTGCGGACCCCTCCCCGTGATCCATGCTGATATTCATAATTTTTATTTTTTTCCGAATAGTCCTGGTGAAATGATCGTGGTGAACGATGGTGGTATTTATTATTCACAAAGTAATGGTGTTGGTTTTATTGATAAAAACATTGGCTATAGAACAATCCAGTATTATTCTACAGCTTTACATCCGGCAGCAGTTTTAATCGAACTAATGTAGAATTGAAATTT
>CBDUBK010000237.1:0-4615 GCA_965365375.1 uncultured bacterium
TTTATTGTAATCAATGACCTTGCATACCGGCGGATCGGCCTGAGGAGAAATCTCAACCAGGTCTAACTGTTGGTCCTGTGCGATCTTCATTGCTTCCTGGGTAGGATAAACGCCAACCGTTACATTGTCGCCTACTAACCTCACCTGCGGAACCCTGATGTGATGGTTGATGCGGTGTTCTGCTTCTCTGCGGGGAGCAAACCGTCCCCTGTTGAACCCACCGCCGGGTCTGAAACCTCCTCTGTTTGGTAATGCCATAATTTGTTGTCCACCGTGTACTGCCGGCATGCAGTAAACTTTGTGGCGCTTTTCGTTTTATTGTTTTTTATTGATGCCGGAATTATCCTTTATAAACGTTTATACGGAGATTAACCTTCCGCTTTTCTTTCTTTCACTTCTTCCACCAGTTCCCTGATCAATTCATCTGCATCCTTAGTGCCCAGGTCACCCTTACCCTGCTTCCTTACCGCTACTTTTTTCTCATTCACTTCTTTCTCTCCAACCACCAGCATGTAAGGTACTCTCATCAATTCAGTATCACGGATCTTCTTGCCGATCTTCTCATTCCTGTCGTCAATAGAAGCACGAATATCTGCTTTTTTTAATTTTTGCAGCAGTTCTTTTGCATAGTCCCCAAACTTGTCTGAAATCGGGAGGATCTTCACCTGTAGAGGAGCCAGCCATAAGGGTAATTTCCCTGCATAATGCTCCAGTAAAAACCCGATGAAGCGCTCATGCGTACCCAGCGGTGCACGGTGAATGATCAGCGGGGTGTCGGTGCTGTTATCCTGGGTGGTATATTCCAGTTTGAAGCTCCTGCCCTGTGAAAAATCCACCTGGTTGGTGGCCAGGGTAAATTCACGGCCGATAACACTGTAGATCTGCACATCTATCTTGGGGCCGTAGAATGCCGCTTCGTCCTGAACTTCTACATAAGGTATGTTGGACTCTTTCAGCACGTTGCGCACCATGGCTTCCGTTTCTTTCCACAGTTCCGGCTCATTCACATACTTCACACCCAGCTTTTCAGGTGAATGCAGTGAGAGCCTCATCACATATTTGTCTATCCCGAATATTTTAAAGTATTTCAGGTACATATCATTCACCGCCCTGAATTCATCATTGAACTGTTCCTTTGTGCAATAGATATGCGCATCATTCATATGCAGGCAGCGCACACGCATCAAGCCGAATAACTCACCACTCTGCTCATACCTGTACACCGTTCCGTATTCGGCGATACGGTAAGGAAGGTCGCGGTAACTTTTGGGTTCCGCAGCAAAGATCTTGTGGTGATGCGGGCAGTTCATGGACTTGAGGTAATACTTCTCACCTTCCAGTTCCATGGGAGGATACATACTGTCGGCATAGTAAGGCAGGTGACCACTGGTGATGTACATGCTCTCTTTGGCAATATGTGGAGTTACTACCCTTTTATAACCTGCATCTGATTCTGTTTCCTTGGCAAGTTTCTCCAATTCTTCAATGATCACGGTTCCATTGGGCATCCACATGATCAGTCCCTGGCCCACATCATCATCCATGGTATAGATACCAAGTTCCTTACCCAGCTTGCGGTGGTCTCTTTTCTTCGCCTCCTCAAGTAAATGCAGGTATTCATCCAGCTGCTTTTGTGAAGGGAATGTAACACCGTATATCCTGGTTAACTGTTTGTTCTTATCATCTCCTTTCCAGTAAGCGCCTGCGATATTAGTAAGTTTGATGGCCTTGATAAATCCTGTTGCAGGAATATGCGGACCGCGGCAGAGGTCTGTAAAATTACCCTGGGTATAAAAAGTGATCGCACCGTCTTCAAGTCCCTGGAGAAGGTCAAGTTTATACTCATCACCTTTTTCAGAGAAATAGTTTACCGCTTCGGATTTTGGAATTTCCTTACGGATAAACGGGTTGTTTTGTTTGGCGAGTTCCGTCATTTTGGTTTCCAGCTTGCGCAGGTCTTCCTCGTTTATGGAATGGTCTCCCAGGTCTACATCATAATAAAATCCATTATCAAGCGGAGGCCCTACCCAGAACTTGGCGCCGGGATACATGCTTTCAATAGCTTCCGCCATCAGGTGCGCTGAAGAATGCCAGAAGGTTGATTTGCCCTCCTTGTCATCCCAGGTCAGTAGTTTAAAACTGGCATCCTGCTCAATGGGTCTCGTTATATCCCAGACCTGTCCATTGATCTCTGCGGCCAGCACCTTGCGTGCCAGGCCTTCTGAAATAGATTTAGCAATGTCCAGTGCTGAACTGCCCTTTGCGTACTGGCGTACCGCGCCATCGGGTAAACTGATATTGATTGATTCACTCATAAAGAGCGGCAAAATTAACAATTCTAATCGCTACACGGTGGATTTAAAAGACGGTTAATAATTAATTTGCAGCTAATGATTTCAGCTGTGCAGAAAATTTTGCTTGCTTTCTTCCTTTTCACGGGCATTTTCTCTTTAAATGCCTCCGGCCAGGATCTCACGGGCATCTGGCGCGGCAGCTTCCAGACCTACCTGGGTGAAGAATACCGTTTTGAATTGCAGATTGACCAGAATTCGAACCGCATCACGGGGGTTTCCTATTCCTATCTTGATGTAAGGTTTTACGGAAAAGCTACACTAACAGGCTTGTTCACCAAAGCTTCCAATTCAGCACTGATCCAGGAGATCAAGACCGTAGAAGTGAAATCCTCTTCCGGTGATGGAGCCTGTATCATGAAATGCCAGCTTGTTTATACCAAATCAGGTAAAGAAGAATTTTTGGAAGGCATTTACAGCAGCGTGGAAGAAGGATCTGATCCTCCAAAGAATTGTGGTGGTGGTAAGGTGAGATTGCGCCGTGTACCTACTTCTGATTTTTATATCGAACCTTTTTTGCGTGACAAAGCCGTTCCCAAGACCCCTGAAAAAAAACCTCCCGTCAGCCAGCCTGAGAATAAACCTGTAAAAAAACCACCGGTAAATACACCCCAGAATAAACCTGTGGTAAAAAAACCGGTTGTAGTGAATACACCCAAAAAGGATTCGGTGATCAAGAAAGCAGAACCTGTGGTGATCGACAAACCTAAAACAACACCGGTATTGAATGTTCCTGTCACTACCCGTTCCCGTGAGAATGCCCTCGTGCAAACCTTTACTGTATCAAGTGAAGAGATCCAGGTAAGATTGTATGATAATGGTGAGGTGGATGGTGATACGATATCTGTTTACCTGGATGGCAAGGCGGTTATTTCCAATAAAGGATTGTCCACAGCACCGATCTCACTTACACTGAAAATGGATGAAGACCAGCCGGAACATGTGCTGATCATGGTCGCGGAAAATCTTGGACGTATTCCACCCAACACTTCTGTGATGATGGTGTATGATGGTGATAAACGTTACCAGGTGAGCATCACTTCCACTGAGCAGAAAAATGCAATGGTCAGGTTCCGGTATAAGAAAAAAGGCAGTTGACCATTTATATAATTTTCCTTCCGCCAACATTGAAATCCAGTATTTTCCCTGCGTGATAAAATGGCTTTACATATCTCTCCTGGGCAGCCTGTTACCTTTTATGATGCAGGCCCAGGAACTGAATGGTGTTTGGAAAGGTACCCTGACACAGCAGCCCGGCGGCTGCTTTCCCGTTTATAATGTGGAGCTGCAGGTAAATATTTCCAATAACAAGGTGGAAGGATTCTGTTATCACTATTCTGATTTTACGAACTATGTAAAAAAGGATTACACCGGTTTTTACAATGCGGCGACCCGCACGATCAATATCCAGGAAAGAAAAGTGATGATCTTCAAGATTCCTGCTGACTGTACACCCTGCGTACGGTACTTCTCTCTTTCCTACAGCAAAAAAGGTAATGAAGAAACCTTGAGCGGCGACTGGGGTGGCGTGGTGATGAACGGGACCACGGCATGTACACCGGGACGGATTGTGCTGCACCGTATCGTTGAATCTGAATTCAAACATATCCAGGAGATCCGCGTGGATACCGGTATGGTGAAACTTGATTTTTATGATAATGCGCAGATCGATGGTGATTCGATCACGGTTACTGTAAATAACCAGGTGCTGGTGTCAAACCAGCGGCTCGGGTTGAAACCGGTTTCCATGGGGATAAAAGTGAGCCTTGATAATCCCGAGCAGGAAGTGACCATGGTTGCGGAAAATTTGGGAACGATTCCTCCTAATACGGCTTTATTGATTGTGACTGCCGGTAATAAAAAATACCAGCTCTTTCTCGCTTCGAATGGAAAGAAGAATGCCCAGGTGCGGTTTATTTATGAACGGCCGGCGGAGTAGTCTGAACCTCGATTGATGGATTTTTGGATTGGAAGAAAATCAGTTGCTGTTATAATTTCAAAGGAAAGGCACAGCCGGCAAGGCGTTGACGGCGGTAAGTAGTGGTTCCGATTCAGTAATGCAATATGTACTCTGGCAAGGTCCTCCGCGTTATCTCCTTTTTCTCCCTTGGCGCCCTTCTTTCTTGGCGGTTAAAAAAAACACCAGAGAACTCAAATAATATTTCTGCGTTATCTCTTTTTCTCCTTTTCTCTGCGGTGAAAAAAAAGTCCATTCTTACTTGGCGCCCTTCTTTCTTGGCGGTTAAAAAAACACCAGAGAACTC
>CBDUBK010000238.1:0-4612 GCA_965365375.1 uncultured bacterium
ACATGTAAAAAATATTGTTTTGCTGGGCCATGCCGGCTGCGGCAAAACAACTCTAGCGGAATGCATGCTTTTTGAAGCAGGACTCATCAGCCGCAGGGGAACAGTATACGAAAATAATACGGTTGGTGACTACCACGAACTGGAACAGGAAAGGGGCAATTCCATTTTTTCCAAACTGATGCACACAAAATGGAGAGGATATAAGATCAACATCCTCGACACCCCGGGTTATGATGATTTTGTTGGAGAAGTTCTTTCCGGGCTGCGTGTGGCCGATACCGGTGTGATGATCCTTAATGCCGCGAATGGCGTTGAAGTTGGTGCTGATGTGATCTGGGAATACACGGAAAAATTCCGTACACCCATGATTTTCGCAGTCAATAAGCTTGATCATGATAAGGCGGAATTTCAGAAAACCTACCAGCAGGCAAAAGAACATTTCGGAAATAAACTAACCCTCGTACAATATCCCAGGCAGGAAGGTGCCGGCTTTCACGAGATCATTGATGTATTGCGCATGGTCATGTATAAGTTCAAAGACACAGGAGGTAAGCCCGAAAAATGTCCCATACCTGATGATGAGAAAGAAAAGGCCGACCAGCTGCACAGGGAACTGGTTGAAGCTGTAGCCAGCAATGATGAAACCCTCATGGAAAAATATTTCGACAAAGGTGAACTGGATGAAGAAGAATTGAAGGAAGGCATGAAAAAGGCAATGATCAATCATGATATCTTCCCGCTGTTCTGTCTTTCAGCAGAGCGCAATATGGGTAGCGGCAGGCTGATGGGGTTCATTGATAATGTTTGTCCCAGCGCCAATGAAATGCCTCCGCAAAAAACAACTTCCGGGGAGGACTTAACCTGCGATGCATCAGGCCCGGCCTGCATATTTGTATATAAGACCATTTCAGAACCGCATGTAGGTGATCTTTCCTTTTTCAAGGTTTTTTCAGGTACCATCAAAACAGGGATGGAACTGGTAAATGAATCCAACGGTGTGGTTGAAAAGATCAACCAGTTGTTTATGATGGAAGGAAATAAAAGAATACCTGTGAATGAACTGTTAGCAGGCGATATCGGCGCCACGCTCAAGCTCAGGAATACGCATGTGAACAATACCCTTCACGTCAAGGGTAAAAATTATGAACTGCCACCCATCTCCTTCCCTTCTTATAATATGACCGTTGCCATAGAACCGGTCAATAAGGGCGAGGAAGAAAAATTATCACAGGCCTTGCACCAGCTCAGGGAAGAAGATCCAACACTGATCGTTGAAGTATCACAGGAATTGAAACAAACCTTATTGCATTGCCAGGGAGATATGCACCTGGCGGTAGCCAAGTGGAAGATCGAACATCTCCATAAAGTACCGGTGAAATTTGTAAGACCCAGGATACCTTACAGGGAAACCATCAGGAAAACTGCGGAATCGAGCTACCGGCATAAAAAACAATCAGGAGGTGCCGGGCAATTTGGAGAAGTGTTTATGCGTATCGAACCATTTTATGAAGGCATGGGAGATCCGCAGGGATTAACAGTAAGAGGCCGAGAGGTCTTCAATCTTGACTGGGGCGGTAAGCTTGTTTTTTATAATTGCATTGTCGGGGGCGCCATTGACACCAGGTTCCTGCCTTCCATTTTGAAGGGCGTCATGGAAAAAATGCACGAAGGTCCATTGACTGGATCCTATGTACGGGATGTACGGGTCTCCGTTTATGATGGTAAGATGCATCCTGTAGATTCCAATGATATTTCATTCAAGATAGCAGGATTGCAGGCTTTCAGGCAGGCATTCAAAGAAGCTGATCCGCAGGTACTGGAACCCATTTACCAGGTGGAGGTGCTTTGTCCCGAGGACCTTACAGGTGGAGTGATGGGTGATATCCAGAGCAGGCGGGGAATTGGTGAAGGCCTTGAAACGGAAGGCCATTTCCAGAAAATCAATGCCCGGATACCCCTGGCTGAGCTCCATGATTTTTCCTCTTCCTTGAGATCCATCAGCCAGGGAAGGGCCAAGTTCAAGATGCATTTTGACAGTTACCAGCCGATGTCCTTTGATTTACAGCGTAAACTCACTGAAGAATACAATAAATCAGCTGTAGAAGTTTTAGCATAATCTCAGCAAACCCATTTTTCACCTGGCCGTCTATAAAATAAGGAGGGCCAGGTGTTTTTTTGTAGCGCTGGCCGAAAAAAACAGGGGAATTAGGATTTTCAATTTTTTTCTGTTTAATTTGAAATCGCAAGTTTACCAATAACCTAAATCTACGTCCTATGCATGCCTACTTCCGCAACCACCAGTTATACCTGGCCGAACGTTCTGAATGGCTTGACCGCCATGTAGTTAAAACCAGCAAAAGAGCTTTGATGAAAATTGAAAGCTGGAAACTGATCGCCCAGTCCGGTGACCAGGACAACCAGTTGAGACTGGTGGAAAAGCTGGTAAAAGAATCCCTGCTTACTCCCATTCCAAATAAGACAATCCTGCATAAGGAAGGATTCTATTTGTCCAACCTGGAGAATTAAACTGAATAAAAAAACCAATTACTGCCTGATTAGCACCTAGCTATACAAGGGGCTTGACATTTTTGTTTATTCAATTTATCTTCGGGAGCACTTTGTATTTCTAACCTTTGGATTTCACCTCGATCAGGCAACCACAACTAAATGCTTTGAGATGGGTGAACTTATATTCTTTAATGAAACAAGGAATAAGAATCAATTCCGGATTGATTATCCTTATTATGGTTTGTTTGGTTCCGCGCACATAACTACCATAACCCAGGAGGCTGAGGTGGTTTACCGGTGCCAGTTGTTAAACGGAACCATCATCTTCCTGAAAAAGCTTTCCCAGGCCCGGAAATGGATAGATGCGAACCTGAATGTGGAAACCCCGCTTTCAGTGGTTATCGGAACTTCCATTGATGATTTTTTAAAGACATCTCCTAAATAAAAAAGGATCCGCCGTGGGCGGATCCTTTTTATTTAAATTTTTGTGTTTTAAACACTTGCCAGTCTTGCTTTCTTTTTTACGGTAACTGTTTCTTCTACCAGTTCCACTGCCATGCAGGATTTCTTGAAGTAACAAGCATGCCATACATGATCGAGTGATACCTGTTCCGCATTTTCATACTCGGCCCCTACCAATTTGTTCCAGCTTCCTTCCCTGTTCAGGTCAGTAGTAATTTTAGAAGTCAGCTTGGGATAAGCTACCCAGAGCTTTGATTCTTCTTTCAGCGCCGGCATAATATCATCCAGGATAGCGTTAAGCTGGCTTTCGCTTACAGCAAATACCAGGGCGAAATCAATCTTCCTGGAACGCAGCAACGGGGTGAGATTTTTGGCGAATGAAAGTTTACTGAACTGTTTTTCAATTGAAGAAGGTAAGCCCTGAATTAAAACATTTTTCTCGTTTTTTAATTGAAGCTTTTCTAAAATTGTTTGAGACATATTGATTATTACTGTTTTAAAAATTGCTCGGTGAAAGAAGTACGAAGGAAATTTTCAGATAAACAGACGAGCAAAGGTACGAAAAACTACCTGCGATGACAAGGAAAGCCAAAAGAAAATCCCGCTAAACACAGTATTAGCGGGATTTTCAGGGCTTTTTATCTGTTTCTTACCAATTATTTACCCATGGGCTTGTAATATTTCAGGGCCTCGGGGAGATATTTTTCTAATTGCTGGATCCTGTTACCTGGAGCAGGGTGTGTGCTCAGGAATTCAGGGGGTGCCTGCCCGTTGGAAGCTTTTTCCATCCGCTGCCAAAGTGAAATGGCTTCCCTTGGATTATAACCTGCCATGGCGGCGAAGATCATACCGTAACGGTCTGATTCCAGTTCCTGTTTACGGGAGAAAGGAAGCAATACCCCTACCTGGGATCCGATACCATAAGCCTGAAGAAAAAGATTCTGGGTTGCCTGGGGCTGGCTTGAAACAGCAACTGAAAGGGCAACACCGCCTAATTGCTGGGCAAGGCCCTGGCTCATCCTTTCATTACCGTGCTGGAAAGTAGCGTGCGCAATCTCATGACCTATCACATTGGCTAAAGCTGCTTCATTCTGGGTAATGGGCAATAAACCTGAATAAACAACTACTTTACCGCCAGGCATACACCAGGCATTGGCTTCAGGGTTATTCACCAGGTTGAACTCCCACTGGTAACCTTCCAGTGCAGATCCAAATCCATTGTCATTATAATACTTGGTAACAGCGGCTGCCACTCTCTGGCCTACCCTCCTTACCATTTCAGCATCCCTGTCGGCAGAAGGAGACACAGGACGGTTCTGGGATAAGAAATTCCTGTATTCTGTGGTAGCCATTCCCTGTAATTCCTGTTCGGAAACGAGTTTGAACTGTTTTCTTCCGGTAACTGGATTAGTGGAACAAGCTATAAAAGTGGCGGCTACTAAAAAAAGGCTGGTTATTTTCCGTATCATCTTTTAACGTTTTTAGAATGAATTCAATGATTATACCAAACCACGGCAGCCCTCCTGCCGGAGAGCCTGCTTTATGTTATTATAAAGGGAATTTTATTTGCGGTTCTGGTCGCGGCGGCGGTCACGATGCTTAAGGATAGGCACTTTGTTTTCGCTGCCCTTTAACAGGCGCC
>CBDUBK010000239.1:0-4593 GCA_965365375.1 uncultured bacterium
GAATTGTTTCCGATCATCCGGCCCCGCGGCGGGGATTTTTTATACAGCGATGAAGAGTTCGAGGTGATGAAGCAGGATGTGAAGCTTTGCAAAGAGCTGAATTGTGATGGAGTGGTATCTGGTTTATTATTAAAAAACGGAAACATTGATGTGGAAAGAACGAGGATTCTTGTTTCACTTGCTTATCCCATGGAATTTACCTTCCACCGTGCTTTCGACCGGTGTAAGGATCCATATGAAGCATTGGAAGAACTGGTGGATGCAGGTTGTACCAGGGTCCTGACTTCAGGGCAACAACCAACAGCGCCCGGTGGAGTGGAATTGATAGCTTCCCTGGTGCAAAAAGCAGCAGGCAGGATCGTGATCATGCCAGGCAGCGGGGTGCGCAAAGAAAATATCCGTGAACTGGCAGAAAAAACCGGGGCTATCGAGTTTCATTCCTCACTCCGCGGTAAAGCAGATAGCCATATGGAATTCCGTCACCCTGCTTTCATACCAGGTGAAGAAAGTTACCTCAACCCATATATTAATCCTGAAGAAGTAAAGGCCCTGCGCCAGGCATTATCATGAAAAAAATATTTTTCTTTTCCTTTTGTGTTTTATCCATCCTGTTTTCAAACGCACAAAGAAATTACACTGCACTCGTCAATCCTTTTATCGGAACGGGAGGCCATGGTCATACCTATCCCGGAGCCTCCATGCCTTTTGGAATGATGCAACTGAGCCCGGACACAAGAATGGCTGACTGGGATGGCAGCAGCGGGTACCATTACAGCGATTCAGTGATCTACGGATTTTCGCATACTCATCTCAGTGGTACCGGCATTCCGGATTACTGCGACCTTCTATTCATGCCATTCACCGGTGAAACAAAATGGGATAAGGAAGATTACCGGTCTCCTTTCCGCCATACTGAAGAGAGAGCAGAACCCGGCTTTTATGAAGTGTTATTGGATAAGAATAATATAAAAGCCCAGCTCACCACCACCACAAGAGCGGGGATGCACCAGTATATTTTTCCTTCAAGCTCTGGTCACGGTAAACTGATGATCGATCTTACGCACAGGGATGCCCTGCTGGATGTATTCATTGAAAAAATAAACGATCATGAATTGCGCGGGTACAGGAGAAGCAGGTCCTGGGCGAGGGACCAGCAGCTGTTCTTTCATATCCGTTCCGAGCAGCCTTTTTATACGGAAACTTT
The DNA here is from genome assembly GCA_965365375.1 of uncultured bacterium. Classification (GTDB taxonomy): domain Bacteria; phylum Bacteroidota; class Bacteroidia; order Chitinophagales; family Chitinophagaceae; genus Flavisolibacter. Next base: position 1,205 of record CBDUBK010000239.1, read on the forward strand.
CAAGGACAGCCTCAATGAAAAGGAAGTGATCACTAAAATGGTTCTTTCATTTTTAATTCCAGGTGATAAAAAAATACGGTTCAAAGTCGGCATATCCGGGGTGGACATGGATGGCGCGAAAAAGAACCTCGACCTGGAGATCAGCGGGTGGGATTTTGAAAAAATAAAGCAGGAGGCCGGCCGCCAGTGGAATAAGGAACTTTCGGTGATTGATGTTAAAGGAGGGAGTGCAGACCAGCAAAAAGTTTTTTATACAGCACTTTACCACACCTTTCTTTCACCCAATATTTACCAGGATGTGGATGGGCGGTACAGGGGAACTGATCTGCAGGTACATACTGCCGCAGGATTCGTGAATCATTCCGTGTTTTCACTCTGGGATACTTACCGGGCATATCATCCATTGATGACCATCATCAACCAAAAACGCACCGGCAACTGGATCAAAACTTTTTTGAAACAATACGAGCAGGGAGGCATGTTGCCCGTATGGGAGCTTAGTGCAAATGAAACCTTCTGCATGATCGGGTATCATTCCGTACCTGTGATCACTGATGCCTGGCTGAAAGGCATTCGTGGTTATGATGGAAAGAAAATGCTGGAGGCCATGAGGTCATACGCGGAAAGCAACCGTTTTGGCCTGGGGTTATACAGGGAGCAGGGTTACATTCCCAATGATAAAGAACACGAGTCTGTTTCCAAAACACTTGAATATGCATATGATGACTGGTGCATCGCGCAATTTGCCCGTTCCATCGGAAATGATTCCATTTATAAACAATACCTGCAACGTGCCCAGTATTATAAAAATCTTTTTGATCCTGCCACAGGCCATATGCGCGGAAAGATAGAAGGCATGTGGCACCAGCCTTTTGATCCGAGGGAGATCAATAATTTTTTTACCGAAGGCAATTCCTGGCAATACAGTTTTGCGGTGCCCCAGGATATCAAAACACTGATGCAATTGCATGGTGGCAAAAAACAGTTTATCAGGAAGCTGGATGAATTGTTTACCACTTCCAGCCAGACCACCGGGAGGGACCAGGCAGACGTAACCGGGTTGATCGGGCAGTATGCACATGGTAATGAACCGAGCCACCATATGGCTTACCTGTTTAATTATGCAGGCATGCCCTGGAGAACACAGGAGCTCGTGCACAGGATCTGCAATGAATTTTATACCAATACGCCCGGGGGGTTGATCGGTAACGAAGACTGCGGGCAGATGAGTGCGTGGTACCTGTTCAGCGCCATGGGATTTTATCCTGTGAACCCCGCGAACGGGATGTATGAGATAGGTACACCGGTTTTTGATGAAGTTGTGATCAGACTGGAAAACGGGAAAAAATTTGAGATCAGGTCGGCCAGGAAAACCAAAAACTCTTTTTATGTGCAGCTTGCATCCCTGAATGGTAAAACCCACAACAAAACCTACCTGCAACACAAGGATATCATGAAAGGTGGCAGGCTTGTATTGGCAATCAGCGATAAACCTTCTGCTGTTTTTGGAACCATGGAAGATCAGTTATCCATTCCGGTTATTGACCGGGAACTGATCGTACCGGTTCCTTTTTTTAACCAGGCCACGAATAAATTCAGGGAGGCACATACTGTCCGCCTGGAATGCCTGGATCAATCTGCATCCATTTATTACCGGTTAGTAACACCCAATGCCCGAACGATGTTCGTGAAATATGAAAAACCTTTTTCCATCAGCGAATCCTGCCAGGTGCAGGCTTATGCCATGCAAGGAAAAGTGATGAGCCGTATTGTTGACCAGTCTTTTCACCGGCTACCCAATCATTATACAGTGCAGGTGATGTCTGATGTTCATCCTATGTACACAGCCGGCGGAGCGGAAGCACTTGTTGACGGCATCAAGGGAGATGTGAACTGGAAGACCGGCAACTGGCAAAGTTATTTCGACCAGGATTTTGAAGCGGTTGTGGACCTTCAGAAAGAAACAGAAATCAAACAGGTTGGCGTGCATGTATTGCAGGATGTGAGCCCTTGGATTCTTTATCCTTCTGAAGTGATATTTTATACGAGTGATGACGGAAAAAATTTCAGGGAACTCGGCAGAAAAAAAACCACCGTGCCCGTAAAGATGGAAAACATAGAAACCATGGAGATCACTATACCTGTACAGGTGAAAACCCGTTATTTAAAGATCAGGGCAGTGAGCGGGGGTAAATTACCTGCCTGGCATGAAAGCGCCGGCAATCCCAGCCATTTATTTATCGACGAGATAATTGTTAACTAAAACTATATGTTTGGCAGATTCAGCTGTTAAATCCTGATTTTGAACGATGTGCTAACATTAAATACCAATAATTGCTTGTAAATTACGTTATCTTTCTGCCAGCCGAGATACAAAGAGAAAGAGAAAGACTGAGGTACAGCATTAACTAATTCCAATATAAAAAAGATAAAAACATGTGGAAAAAACTATTATCGATTTTGACAGGAGTGAAAAACCCCAAACCCGCGTATGCATTGGTACCTAAGCAACAACCTGGTACAAGGATGCCCCGAAGGAAAGTAAACTAGCGTTATAAAGTTTTAAGTGAAAAGGTTCCGCAATTGCGGGACTTTTTTTTACATCAGGAATTAAGGAGCAAGGAGTAAGGTTCAAGGTTCAAGACTCACAGATCCAATTCCTGTTTTAGTTTTGAGAGAAATCCATTAATCATTTTTTGTTCTTTCACTACATCCTCAAGCAATTGTTTTCTCAAATTTTTATCACCAAGCTTTGCCATCTCAGTCAATAAAATTTGTGTTTCAAATTCATAGGAAGATCCTAATGCGATTTCAATGAACCGGTAATAATCCTTGCGGCTTCGCCTGCTGGAACCTTCAGCAATATTGGAAGGAACAGAAACAGCTGATTTTATTACTTGGGACCCAATGATATAATTTTCCCTGGCAGATAAAGAATTGATAAACTGAAAACTTTTACCGGCCATTTCCATCCCATTAATCCAGATTTTTAGTTGTTTAAAATTTGTCATTTTGATTTTTATCAAAAAAAAGGATCAATAAATAATTACAAAAAGGAAAAATCCCACCAAAAGATGGGATTTTTCTCAACGTTGTAATCTTTAGGTCTTGAACCTTGCTCCTTGAACCTTGCTCCTTACAGCTTGCAGCTCCTTTACGCTATCGTCACCTCCCGATCCAAATACACATCCTGTATCGCGTTCAGCATTTTTACACCGTCAGCGAATGGTCGCTGGAAGGCTTTTCTTCCGAGGATGAGGCCCATACCGCCTGCGCGCTTGTTGATCACGGCAGTAGTGATGGCTTCCACCATATCACTTTCACCCTTGCTTTCTCCACCGCTGTTGATGAGTCCTACACGACCATTGTAGCAATTCAGCACCTGGTAA
>CBDUBK010000240.1:0-4587 GCA_965365375.1 uncultured bacterium
ACCAAAAGCATGATTAAAAATAGAGCGGCCATACAAATAACAAAACCCCGGGAACTAAAGCACCTTGATTCAGTTGCCCGGCTTATGGATTCTCAGTTCCGTTTGCCCGGAACCAATTTCCGCTTCGGCCTGGATGCCATCATCGGGTTAATACCTGGTGCCGGTGATCTTTCCATGTTTGCCATCTCAGGCTATATGATCATGGTAATGAGCAGGAATGGCGCCAGTGGATTTATCCTGGCGAGAATGATATTGAATGTAGTAGTTGATGCGCTGGTTGGAATGATCCCTTTCGTGGGAGATATCTTCGATTTTGCCTTCAAGGCCAATATTAAAAATATGAAGCTGATGAACCAGTATTATGAAGAAGGAAGGCACAGGGGCAGTGCCTGGAAGCTGATCATACCAGTGTTGATCCTGTTATTCGCAGTGTTGGGACTGATCATATGGATGGGGTATAAGTTGATACGGAGCCTGATTGAATGGTGAGTTGTGACTCAGGACTCACCATTCACGCCTCCACAACTGTCAATCACATTCAAAACTATGGTTAACTGTATAATCTCCACCTGGATTGATGTCAACTTTATAGCCTCTTACTTTACCATCCTGGTTCTCGAAATGAGAGATAGTATGAGTCGCCGATGAAGTAGTGACTTTATTGACCCTGTTTTTTGTCACAAAGATCCTGATACCGTATTCGTAATAACCTCCTCCAAAATAATCAGTGTCCTGGAAGAGCTCATTGGTATCATACGAATAGGTACTGCTGGTGCCGGATGTACGAACCTCCTTTATCAGGCTTCCATTCTGCCATTCATAGGTAGTGACGGATGGACTGGTTATGGGATGCGTGTAAATTCTTTTAACCACCCTGGTGCCCTCGTATTCATAAGCTGAATTTTCCCAATGACCCGATGTAAAATCGGTGCGGACATTAGTGGCCATTTTATCACTGTTCAGTGTAATGGTCCTGATATGATTGATGGATTGTCCGTTATCTTCAGACACTTCCACTGTAATTGTATTACCATTATAAGTAAGGCTCCTGATTGAATTACCAACTTTCACTTTGCTAAGACGTTTTTGCGCATCATATTCAAAAATCTTGTCTGTAAAGTTTTCGCGGCTCGTCTTCACCAGCCGGCAGTTATCATTTCCTGGAAGCTGATTGCCATCATCATCGTTATTATTGTTTTCTTTTTTGCAGGCAAACAAAACTAAAGTGGCAAAGAGAAATCCGTAAAGGGATAAATTTTTCATTACTTGATGTTTAAAGGTTCACAAAACAACTGAAACACCTGGATGCCGGCAATCGCGAAATAGGGTGAAAGCCGAAGGCTATGGGTGAAAGCTATTGGCTTTGCTTATTGGCAGGGATAAGTCCTGATCACAACAAAACCTTCCGGCCCGGGGCTCATGGTTGTACCCGGCCCAATCGTTACTTCCTTTGCAGCAACATTCCATCTGGCGCTGCCATTTACTATGATGGAAGGAGCCATGAAACTGTAACTGTTCCTGGCTACTCCCACACTCCGTCCCGAAGAATAAGTGCCATTCTGGGAGATGACATAATTATCCGTCATATTAAGCAGGGGAGTCAGCTTGGGATCAGTTTGCAGGAAATACCGCATCCTTTCTCCCTGCTGTGGAGTAAAAACATGGCAGCCAATCTGCAAGTGGTAGGACATGATATTTTCTATTTCCATCCGGTACGGATTATTACAGGAGTCAACTGCTGATCCCGTGTAATCACAACCTGATATAACGGTATAGGAAACTTCCTTAAGATCAGCTTCTGTGTCAGCTAACAGGTCGCCCGCAATAGTTGCATTTGAACAAGTTCCCGACCTTGCTACCCATTCTTTTCCAAATACATCCTCGAAAGTATGATACAGTCCAAGGGCATGACCTATTTCATGGATCAATATGCTCAGGCTGCCACTCCAGGTGTAACCACTTTCAACAGAAATGAAAGTATTTGGAATGTTATAGGCATAGCCGGCATAATCATAAATTTCTTCGTGAATGAATATGTTGAGGTATCCCAGCTTCACATGGCTCTTGAGTAAATTCACATCACTCTGGCTCTCAACATCCATATAATGAATTTCAGAGTTTTGGATGGTATCCATACCAGCCAGAATCAGGCAGATGCCATATGGTGAGAGTGCCTCTCTTGCAAAATTGAACGCATCCATAATATTGTTTTCTTTGGGCTGGTTCATAAGTGACGTTCCACCGTCAAAATCAGTAATATGGATATATGCCTTAATAATCAGGGGAACATTCATTTGCCTGAGCGGGGCGTTGATGGATGGATTAACAAACTTTGGAGCATCCAGCGGGATATGACATTTCAATTGCGCAGACAGGAAATGTGAAACCAGTAAAAGGAAAATGATCAGTAAAAGCCGCATAAATTAATTTTTGATGGTTAATTTATTTTCCAGCTCTTTTATTTTCTGGTCCAGCTCCAGTATATGCAAGGTGAGTTCTTCTACCTTTTCCAATAGCTTCCTTTGCATCTCTCCCATTTCAAATCCTTCTTTCTCTACTACTGCTGCAGCGGGAATTCCCGGGAGGTGTTTATTGGTTTCAATAAATTCTTTGAGATCCGTTAAAGGCATCAGGTTGTACTTCTGGTCAAACACATAGTCGGGCCATCCGCTGGAAGCCAGCTTTACTTTTACTTCCTCGCAGATCACCTTGCCGGCAACAGCAAATTTGTAGCCGGTTGGAACTGTTGCACTTCCAATTCGCACACTTCCACCATCATGTTGCAGGATGAGTGTTGAATAGTCACCATTATTCCTGGCAACGATTTCATTGTTATCAAAAATGATATTGGAAGCATTTGTATTTCCAAGCATGAAGAAACCATTTGAATTAAGGCTGGCATCAGAGCCGGTGGGAATATGAAGGTTACCGGTAGGTGAAACAAAAACCCGGTCAGCCCCGTTATTCCTGATCACGAAGTAGCCGTTGTTATTAGATGAATTGGTACCGATGCGTACATTATCACCTGAAAGCTGCAGAAATCCTTTGTTCACACCGGCACTTCTCAGCTGTATGGTTGGTGCCTGGTCATTCACTACCACCGCATCATAATCATAGTTCATGGCATCCACTACGAGCCTGCCTGTTGAATTGTTATCACCGATTCCCAGAGAACCTGCAGGCGACATGGTAATAAAATTGGCCGGTGTTCCAGTTTGAAACTGTAAGGCGCCTGCTGCATGGGTGATCTTTGCCCAGGTGTTGCCAGTTGCATCATCAAAACTTATTTCGGAATGATGAAAAAGGTTATTCGATGCAAACCGCAGGTAAGGAATATCATTGCCGATCCTCACATTTCCCATAACATCCAGCTTATGCAAAGGGTTGGCAATGCCGATACCGACATTGCCCGGGTTACTGCTTGAAATATTGGAATTGCTCAGGTTCCATTTCGAACTCCCGCTACCAATCATTTCCTGCCAGGCGCTTCCATTATAAAACCAGAAAGTATTGGAGGTATTGTCATATACCATCAGTCCTCTCGCAGGTGTAACGATGGCAGCCCGCTGGGCTGATGTCATTCTCGGAACCAGTATACCACGTGATGTGCTTTTGACATCAAGCATGGCGCTTGCATTGGGAGATGTTCCGTCTGTATTGATTGCCACGCCCTGCTGGGCGAAGGAGGCAGCGCAGGTATTTACGAGGAATAAAATGAACAGCAGCTGTTTCATAACCAGGAGTTGTGATTTGATGAATTACAAAACAAGAGTATTAGTAAAAAGGAGTAAATAGCGAATTAGGGTGAATTAATAATAGCTTATTCGTTATTGGCCAGCCTCATAATCAAAAGAAAGATTTCATCCCTGAGCGCACAAACCACCGCTGGACAAATGATCCGCTTTGACGTTAAACATCAATACGATTTCGCTTCTTGATGAAGATTTACAGCAACAGAAAATTTAATTGTGAATCACAATTGAAAAATCAGAATGAATGAGCTGTTCAAGAATACTATTATAGAAATAGATAGTGATTACATTTGAAAAGGTGTGGACTGATACTGTATTGCCATTGGTGTTATAGGGCGTTACACTCACTATGGCATCGGAAAGATCAACTCCCCCACTTATCGAGATCCTGTATTCCACAAAGTCGCCACCTGCTATGATGCCACAGGAAATATTGGATGTTCCATTCTGCTTTCCTCCATTAGAGTTGAACTTGCCATAGGCAATAGGCAACATATTTTTATCATCGTTATTCAGCACCTGCCCTGAGCTGATCTTTGCCGACCCGGCAACATGTAATTTCTGATCAGGGGAAGAAGTGCCGATCCCCACACGGTTCACTGCATCATCTACATAAAGCTGGTTGTTGAGGCGAACCTGACCCCCGGAAGAAAGAATATTCAGCCAGGTGTCGGAAGCCTGGATAGAGGCGACCTGGCTTTCATCCCTGTTGAAATGTAGTGTTGGAAAATTACTGCTTTGAAGACGCAGAACACTGTTGGCGGTACCACTGTTGATATGAAGCCGGGATATAGGTGTGGATGTGCCGATTCCTGTCATACCATTATTTAAAACA
>CBDUBK010000241.1:0-4581 GCA_965365375.1 uncultured bacterium
GTAGCCTGCAGAATCAATCCGCTACAATTTTATCATGAAGTGCTTTTGCAACCGCCTCTCTTCCGCAATTCACATGGAGTTTGTTGTAGATATTCCTGATATGGCCTCTTACGGTATCAAGACTGATAAAGCAGGCGCTCGCGATCATTTTATAACTGAAACCTTTTACCAGGTATTTCAATACTTCTGCCTCCCTTGCGGAAAGGTTATAGGAAAAACGGTTTGCAGGTGGAGCCTGAAAGGACAACAATACTTTTTTAGCAATAGGCGGGGAAAGGGGGGCACCGCCATGAAGTACATTGTCGATTGCCTCGAGCAGCGCTACGAATGAAGTATTCTTCAAAATATACCCGTTTGCTCCAGAGCAAAGGCACTGGAACAGTCTTTCATCATCTTCAAAAACAGTGTGCATGATAATGAAGGTCTGTGGGCGGATCTCCTTTATAAGTTTCAGGCCTTCGATGCCGTTCACTCCCGGCATATCAATATCCATGATCACCAGGTCGGGCTCCAGCTTTTTTACAATGGAGCCTGCATGATTGCAATTCTCATGATCTCCGCATACAATATAACCTTCAACACCTTCAAGCAGGATCCTCAGCGACTGCCTTAACCGCTGGTTGTCTTCAAAAATCAGGATGCTTACAGGCATATCTTAAATTTAGCCTCATTAATGGGCCGGATCAACAGCATGTTCATGCTATAATGGCCTTCAGCAATACAGTGGTACCGCTGCCGGGACCTGAATGTATGTCCAGGTTCCATCCCTGTCTCTCTGCTCTTTCCTTCATATTGCTCAAGCCATGGTGGTCTTCGGAAGCAGGATGCTGGAATCCCATACCATTATCGGCTACCATCATGCTAAGCAGGTTGTTCCGGTAATTCCATTTGATCTCAACTTTTGTAGCCTTGGAATGTTTCGCAAGATTGTTGATGCTTTCCTTGAAGATCATGTACAGATCGCGGCGCTGTTGCATGGAAAGTTTGATATGGGCTGTGCCGGTTTCCATTTCAGCTTTCACTTCTATATTTCTTGCTTCCAGGAGTTCAGAGGCATAATGGATCATGCGGGGTAAGGCTTCTTCAATGGTATCAATTTTCGGGTCAATGCTCCAGATGATCTCTCGCATGGATTCAGATGCATGCTGGCTGTCCTGGTAAATACGCTCAAGCAATGACCTGACCGGCTCTGTTTGATGGAGCTGTTTTTGTGCCAGCAAAGTGCCGAGACTGATATTGGTCAGGGCGGAACCTACTTCATCGTGCAGGTTCTTTGAAATTTCACTGCGTACTTCTTCCGTACGTAAGAGCTGGCGTAACCGGAAACGGTAAAGCGCATAAAATAAAATTCCCATTCCAACCAATATGGCGCCGTAGAACCAGGCAGTCTGCGAGAATTTTTTACGGATTGAAAATGAAACACTGGCAGCTTCCTGGCTCCATGTTCCAAGGTTATTGGATGCACGTACCATGAAACTATAATTGCCGGGAGCAAGGTTACTGAAATTGATCCGCCGCTGGTTCCCCACATTGATCCAGGTTGTATCATCTCCATTCAGTTTATAAGCGTATTGTGTTTCAGGGCCATGAACCATGTCTATGGCTGCATAGTGAATGGTAATGTCGTTCTGGGTTGGTTTGAATTTACCTTCCTGCTCCATAAACATGAATGGTTCACCATTTACTTCCATTGCTGTAATGATTGTTTTTTGAGGCATTTGAGGCTGTCCCATGCTGCCAGGATCAAAACTGAAAACGATGCCTGTACCTGCTCCATAAAATCTTGCTTCACCCGGTTCAAAATAAAATGGGCTGGTAGGAAATTCAACAGGCAACCCGTCTTTTGCAGTGTAGTTGGTAAAATATTCAGTCCGTGGATCAAGGCAGGAAACATTACCATAAGTGCCTGCCCAGGTTCTTTGCAACCTGTCATGAAAAATAGCGTTTACATGGCTGTCGCCGATGCCTTTATCATGACCATAAATTTTTATAGCGCCCGATGGAATATGGAAACGGATCAGGCCATCAGCCAGTGTGCCTATCCATAGAATGGAATCGTTTTGAATGCTGATGGCTGTAAGGTCGCTGATTTTTTTATTGGGTGAGACTGGAATGGTTTGGAACAGGTCCTCGTCCCGGTTCCAGTGAACAAGGTCCGCGCTGCCATCATTTACAAACCAGAGATTGGACCGAGAATCTTCAACGATGTGTGTAGGATAACGCAACGGGTATTTCGGTTGACCATTTCCGTTAAGATATTCGAACCTTTGTGTTTTTGTATCAAACCGGCACAGGCCTTTGCCTCTTCCTATTCCCATCCATACCAGTCCATGGCTGTCGGTAAATTGAGTGGTGATGGCATTGGAATCCAGGGCAGAGGGTTTGCCGGGCAACTTCACCCTTCCGTAATTTTTTGAAGACAGGCAATACCAGTATAGGCCAACCTGTGTACCCAACCAGGCTGAATCTTTATGATACTGTCTCACATTCCAGGTATAATTGATCCAGGGATCTGCTGGATCAGCAGGCAAAAAATGTTGTTTCGTTTTACCTGTCGCAAGATCCCTTTCATAGAATCCATCTCCATAAGTGGAGATCCAGATTTTTTGTCCGTACCTGCTGATAGAAACAGTTTCTGATTTAACAGCTTCACCTCCCTTGTTCAGTAAAACCATTTTTTTAAAATGTTGTTTTACAGGTGAGATCTTTCTTAAACCGGATTGTGAAGTAGCCAGCCACCAGTTGGCTTGCCTGTCACGGATTGCAGCTTTGAATTCCTGGTCTTCAAACCAGAGCCCGGAGCAGTCTTCCAGTTGTGGTTCCTTATTTTTCCATGCACCCCTGATCCTGGAGAGCCCGAAGCTGTGAAATAAAAAAAGTACGGTTGATGAATCCATCACCGCAGCCTGTTGTGACCAGGAGAGGTAAGGGAATTTATTATAAGGAAAATGGATAGTGCTTTGCAGTTTTCCTTTTTCATCAAGTAGGAACAGGCTGTCAGAACCAGGTGTGATGCAGAGGAAATGATGCCCGAAGATCCTGAAAATATTAGCCGGTGGAAAGTACAAATTGTTTTTCTCAAGCATATTCAGCCGGGCCATTTGTAAAATCAGGCCATTATGGTATGCAGACGAAAAAATCTGGAGAGGTATACCCTTGTCCATCGAAGCTGAAAAAATGTACCAGCCATCGAAGCGGTAAACGAGCATGTTGCCATCAGGAAGGGCGATGACCTTTTCAATAAATTTTATTCTTTGCCTTGAGGCGTCATCCCTGGTGAAAGGTGAAAAGAAAGTTTTGATATGTTTCCTTTCTTTATTGAAGACAAGGATACAATTCCTGGCAATGGCCCAGAGGTTCCCTTTTGCATCAGTTTCGAAATTGATGATGGTATTATTGTATTCGGCCAGGTTTTTTTCAGGGAGAAGAAAATTCTCAAAGATATTGGTGCGGGTATTCAGAAACCCTAGTCCGCCCTGTGTGCCAACAGCGATATAGTTTCCGTTCAATTTTTCCAGGCAGAACACATAATTGTGCGGGATGGAGTTGGAACCGGGTTTGTGATAATAATGCAGCTTTTCCGTACCGTCGAAACGGTTCAGTCCATCGGTTGTAGCGATCCATAAAAACCCGTCATCATCCTGCAGGAGGTCATTGATCTTATTGCTGCTCAACCCTTCGCGGGTGGTAAGGTTCTCAAGAAAATGCGGTCCTGGCTGGGCCGGGAGCATTGCCGGTAAACAGAGGCAAAGAGTAAGTATGGTGCTATACTTAGTGCCCACTGGAAAAGAATTGGTATTCTGAATTTACGGAATTTCGGGGAGGGAAAATTTCGGAAGTCTAAGTGGGCTTTTCAATACTATTGAAATGAACTAATTCAGATCCACCTGATAACGAACTAATTTATTTCTTAAAAAATTTGTTTTAAGAACGGCAGACAAGGGTTAACCAGCTGGTTTGCAAATGGTCCATCGGGAGGATATCAGTATCGTGATTTCAATCCTGCACCATTCCCGCTCTGGTTATTGCAGGCCAAAAGAAGGGATCAGCGAACTGGCTGAATTTATTGCTGAAGGATAATTTAAAAAAAAGCGGCTGTGAACTTCCGGGTTCATAGCCGCTGTATCATATTATCGGATTAATCCAGCTTAATAAACCTTGTACTTTGTTTTAATTTATCCATTTCAACCTGGATGATATAATTACCGGATTTAAGGTCGTCACCAGATAAGTATGCAGTATTCAAGCCTTTCCGGTTTACATAGAATTGGATTCGCCTGATTATAGCGCCACTGCTATTCAAAATCGTGATCACAGCATTTCCTTCTTCCTTTGCATTGAACCTGGCTGCCAGTTCGTTTCGCACCGGGTTGGGATATACATTGAATGTTGATTTCGCTGTATTTTCTTCAACAGGTGCCTGGTAAGCAAGTCTGGCCGGTGGTTCAGATTTTTCAACCAGTGTAAACCCATTCAGGTAATTGTAAGCACTGGTCTGGCTGATATTGATTGCCAGTTGGCCATTTACGGGCACAAGGTTATCAAGAACTGCTTCGCGATAAACTTTTTTTACTTTTCTGA
>CBDUBK010000242.1:0-4575 GCA_965365375.1 uncultured bacterium
TCACTCCTGTACCAGCCATAATATTTCTGCATGCGCCTGATACCACCCAGGAAAAAGAATTGCCCGTCATTGAATTTCCTGAATGGCGTACTGTGAATAATGGCTGTAATTTCTCCTGATGTGTAACCAAGAGCCAGCAATAAAGCTGTAATAGCTCCTGCACTGGTGCCACCTACCCTTTGAACATCTTTTAGCATATCTCCTGACTCAAGTTCCCTGATAGCACCTGAATAGGCAAGGCCGCGAATGCCCGCGCCTTCGAATACAAGATTGTGAATGGGAGTTGGCTGCGCACCGGCAAGGGCAGGAATGAGTAAAAAGAATATGAAATACAAATGTTTCATTCGCTCTCCAATGCACGGTTCAGAAAATCCAGCAGGGGCTTAAGCGCCTTGTAAGCTTCAATGGTTTTTTTATGAAGGGTGGACTTAACCAGGTCCGCATCTTCAACTGTTGTTTCCGCGATCAGGCTTTTTAATTTCAGGTAAGTTGCTGCGGGGTGGTCTTTTTCATATCCTTTGGGCATGGTGCTCAGGCTCACTTCTCCATTCCTGAAAAGGTCACCATAAACTTTTTTGAATGCCTTTGCCCTAATGATGTTTTTAAATTCCTCCCAGTTATAATCGATCTCCTGCCTGATCTTTTTCAGGTCGGCTGATTCCGGCATCCACAAACCTCCGCCAATAAAACTCTGGCCGGGTTCGAGATGAAAATAATAACCGGCAAACACTGATTTTTTCCCGCCTCTCTTGATGCTGGCTCCGAAATTTTCCTTGTAAGGTCTTTTATCTTTTGAAAAACGGATATCACGGTTCATCCTGAACAAACAATCTTTCGCACCAAGACCTGTAATGGTGGTATCAAACCTTTGCAGGTCTTCTATCACCAGTTGGATGAAATTGGAAAAATCAATCTTCGACGCTTCGTATTTGGTGCGGTTCGCATCAAACCAGGCTTTGTTGTTATTCTTTTTGATGCTTTTTAAAAAGCTAAGGGTCTGCGGTTCAAGCATGGTTTGAAGTTAGGATGAATTGCCTGCGCGGTAAAACGCAAAAAAACATTTTAACCTGGTGTTTTTCTCATGGCGCTTTTCACCGGATTTTCCAGACATCGGGTGCCGGTCTGCTATCTTTACGCATGATGAAAAAGATCGCCCCGGATAAATGGCGGCATTTTTACGCAGGTATTGTCCTGGGAATTGTATTACAGGCCTTCCTTTTTTTTGTGTTGAATGACAATACCGGCATGGCCATACTGATCGCTTTTGCAGGCGTTGTGGCAGTTAGTTATGGCTTTGAACTGTTCTCAAAAGTTACGGGCATGGGCCACCACGACGTGATGGATGCTGTTTTCAGTATCATTGGTGGTGTGGCGGGCATGGGATTGGTAGTACTGGTACACCATTATTTATAAGGTTAAGTATTCATGAACGAAACAAGAAAACAGAAGATCACCGGTTTTGCCAGCCTTTTTGTGCAGGCTGTAAAAGAATTATTGAAAAATGATCCTTTGAGGATGGCCGGTGCCACTGCTTTCTTTACCACTTTCGCCCTTCCTCCAATCCTGGTGATTCTGATCCAGGTATTCAGGCTGGTGGTTGATCCAAAAACCATCAGGACAGAATTATTCAAAAGCCTTTCAGATATCGTGGGCGAGGAAGCTGTTGAGCAGGTGGTTGATGTACTGGTTGCGCTTCGGGGACTGGCCCAGAACTGGTACATCACCATCGGCGGATTTGTTTTCCTGTTATTTGTCGCGACCACTCTTTTTAAAGTCATCAGGAGTTCGATCAACCAGATCTGGAAGATCAGGGTGGTACATAAAAGAAACGTCTGGAAAAGTTTACGCTCCAGGATTCAGTCCATACTGGTGATTCTTGTTGCGGGTGTGCTGCTGATGGTTGGCATCGTGGCTGAAACAGTAAGAGCCGTGATCGGGAATTATATTTTTGATTTTTCTCCCCAGCTGTCTTTTTATTTTGATAATACAGTCCGCTATATTCTTTCCACCCTGGTGGTGACCTTATGGTTTATGATCGTCTTCAGGTATCTCACTGACGGAAGGCCATCATGGAAAGTGGCATTCGCGGGTGCTGTGGTCACAGGTATCTTATTTTCTTTCGGTAAAATAGTGCTCCACTGGTTACTGAGCTACAGTAACCTGAATACAGTTTACGGAACCTCTGCCTCCATAGTGCTGCTGCTGCTTTTTGTATTCTATTCAGCTTTGATCCTCTATTACGGCGCTGCTTTTACCAAGACCTGGGCTGTTTACAAATCAGACGCCATCAAACCACTTCACCATGCCATGCATTACCGCATTATTGAATCGGATGTGGAAACAGATGGAAAGAACGAGTCCTGAGGAGCTGTGCAGCGCTGATCGGAAGTTTCATTTACATTAGCGAGATGAAGGCTGCTTCCGTGAACGAGATCAAGCAAAAGCTGAAGGATACCGATAAAAAAGATCTGGTTGAACTCTGCCTCAGGCTTTCACGTTTCAAAAAAGAAAATAAGGAGTTACTTACTTACCTCTTGTTTGAGGCTGATGATCTTCCCGCTTACATTGCCAATGTGAATGAATACATAGATGAATCCTATGCTGATATCAATACTTCTAATGTTTATTTCGCAAAAAAAACACTCCGCAAGATCCTGAGGCATGCGAATAAATTCATCCGGTACACCGGTGATAAAAGAGCAGAGGTGGAGATCCTGATGCACTACCTCACCAATTTTAAAGGCCTGCGCCTTGGCTGGCAAAAAAGTCCCGCGCTTGTAAACCTGTACAACGGGCAGCTGAAAAAAATTGAAGCAGGAATACATACCATGCACGAAGACCTTCAGTGGGATTACCTGAAATCTTTCGAACGACTCAAGACCTGATCCTTCATTCTTTCCTTCATTCAATTCATTACCTATTCTGCACAACTCAATGCAGAACAGCTATGCTGCTGTTTTGTTTTCATCTTTTTTTACGCCCTGAAAATAATCCGGCCCTTTTGAAATCTCCTTTGTAAAAAGGTTGAAGCATGAATATGCTTCTGGCGTACCATTCCGTTCCTGTGATCATTTATCCATTACTTAACCAAACGCATTATGCAGCAGAAATTTTACGCAAGCCTCTTTTTTTTACTCCTGTTTTCTTTTCACCTTTTTGCGGCACCTCCCACTACACCCGCGACCAATGTAAGTTTTAGTTCTATTGATGGTGGTACCATGCACATCAGCTGGACCAACGGCAATGGTGCCCGGCGCATCGTAATCGCCAGGCAAATGGATGCAGTGACAGCCATTCCGGTAAACGGACTGGATTATTTACACGATGATGAATTCAGCCTGGGCCAGGAAATCGCGCCGGGTGAATTTGTAGTGTATGATGGAACTGACAACGATGCAGACATCAGCAAACTTCAACCCAACACCCTTTACCATTTTAAAATTTATGAATACAACGGCACAGGTGCGGCTACCGAATACCTGGTTCCGGGAACAGCTGCAAGCAGGGCCACACTTGGTGCACCAACAACACAGGCTTCAGACCTCAGCTTTTCAAATATTACAGGTAATGCCATCAAGATCAGCTGGGCTCCCGGCAATGGTACCAAGAGACTGGTGCTGGCAAAAGAAGGTGCTCCTGTAAATGCCAACCCCTCTGACCTGGTGAATTACAGCAGCAGCCCGGGTTTTACCTCCGGCGCACAGGTAGGTTCAGGTAATTATGTTGTTCACTTCGGATCAGCCAATACAGTTACAGTTACTACATTATCTCCCGGCAAAACCTATCATTTTGCAGTATTTGAAGCCAATGGTTCAACCACACCTGTTTTTTATACTGTGAATCCTGTGACAGGAAGCCAGGCCACACTTGACCGTCCTTCTGTTCCTGCTTCCAACCTTTTGTTTTCACAACAGGATGGTAATGCTATAAGACTTTCCTGGACCAATGGTAATGGTGCAAGAAGGATCATTATCGCACGTGCGGGCCAGGAAGTAGATGCCATTCCGCAGGATGGTGTTGATTATATTCCCGGCGCAGTGGGCAGCATGAGTTTTAATACGGCCACTGAGATAGCACCAGGGCAGAAAGTGATCTATGATAATACAGGAACCAGTTTTGATTTTACGGGGTTCGCTCCATCCACTAATTATTTCTTCAAAATATTCGAGTATGATGGCCTTGGCACAACCATAGCTTACCAGACCGTATTAACCGCTTCAGGCAACAGCGCTACAGTTTCCATTCCGTCCACACAGGCAACAGGCATCAGCTTTTCAAATATCACAGGTAATTCCATCAAGGCTACCTGGACCAATGGAAATGGTGCTAAAAGAATTGTGCTGGTAAAGGCAGGGTCACCCGTGGATGCCACACCTGCAGACCTGGTATATTATTCTCCCCAGGCTGCATTCACCTCGGGTGTGCAGATTGGTTCAGGCAATTATGTTGTTCATTTTAGTACAGGCAATAACGTTACGGTCACAGGGCTTTCAACCAACCAAACCGATTATTTTGCAGTAGTTGAATCAAATGGAACCAATGCTCCTGTTTATAATATTGTAAGTCCTGCCGTAG
>CBDUBK010000243.1:0-4573 GCA_965365375.1 uncultured bacterium
GCCTTTTAATTTGCCGCAAAATTAGGGGAAAGAGATAAAGTAGATTCAAACTTCTTATCCTGCAGGCAGGTGATCCTATAAAAGATTTGAATCATACATGGCTGGCCGGTTATGGAATTGAGACGGACCTAGTCTTTCCAGAGAAAGGGGAAGAGAATTCCTGATAAAAGGATTACCAGGATATCCGAAGTAACCAGGATCAGGATATTCGCGATGGAGATTGTAGCCTTCGGATCGAACACCGTACCCGAGATATTCATCAGCACGATCAGCTGGGGAATGATGATGGGAAAACCCAGGATCGCCATGATGGCTGCATTCTGCTGCGCTTTCGCTGCTATAGCAGCCAGGAAGGTAAAGACCAGGCTCAGGCTCCAGCCTCCCAGGAAAACCAGGCCGGTAAAGGTCATCGACTTTTCTACCGGGTAGTTCATAAACAAAGCAAATAATAAAAAACTCAGTGCGCTCATTACCACCATCAGCACTGTATTGAACAACAGCTTGGCCAGGATAAAATTCAAAGGCCCCGTAATGGTCTGGTAATAAAGCATGCGGTTGCGGCTTTCCTGTAAAAAACTTTTGGCAACTGCATTAATGCTGATAAAAAGTTGCACGATCCAGAACAACCCATTCCAGGTTTCCGTATCCGGATTTTTGATGGCCATATATAAAACAAAAATGGTGGCGCCCACATATAATAAAACGCCATAAAAAGCATACTGCTGACGGATCTCCAGCAGTACATCTTTTTTAAATAGGGTCCATATCTGTTTGAAGGAATAGATGGTAAAATTTTCACGAAAATAACATGCTCCCTTGAAAAGCCTGCTTAATTTGCGTTATGCGCCCACACATGGTTTTGTTACTGGTACTGATCATACAACTTTTTTCCTGCAACAGCAGTAAAGAGAAAGGACTGCGTTTCAACCTGCAGAAAGGCAAGGTTTACGAATACCATAGCAGCTTCAGGGTGAGGCAGGTGGAAGGTGACAGCCTGATGTCGGATGTGTCCAATAGTTATACTGTGGAAGTGCTGGATGAATCGGCTGGCATTAAAACTATCAGGGTCAATTACAAGGATTTTAAGGTTTCCATGGAGATGGATCAATTCAGGAATGATACTTCAAAAAGATTGAAGAAGGAGTTTTCATCAATGGCACAGGATATGTTCAATAACGTGCTGGTTGCCCTGAAAAATAAAAGCATCCTGCTTAAAGTTAATCCCATGGGTAAGGTTATTTCAGTGGAAGGACTTACGGAGATCATCAAACCTGTATTGGATACCATGACCATACCGCCCCTGGCAAAATCCATGTCTATCCAGTTAATGCAGTCTGAAATGGGAAAAAAAATGGTTGCCGGTATCTTCTCCCAGGGTTTTGAAATCTTTCCAAACAGGGAGGTTAAATTAGGTGACAGCTGGGAAAAAGATATACAGCTGAATGGCATGCTCCCTATCTCCGCCAATACAGTATTTACCGTAAAAGCAATAGAGGGGAATAAAATAACCCTTGATGCAAAATCCTTACTTAATAATAATAACAGGAAAGGCGAGGTGCTGAGTACTTATCTTGTTGACAGCCGTTCCGGGCTGGTACTTGAAGCACAGATCAAAACCATGTTTGGTATTCCTCCCAGGATCAACAGCGAAGGAACCATCACCGGCAGGGAACTATGATCAAAGGCTTCCGTCTTTCACAAAACAATTCCGGCACCTGGGTTCATAGGCGTTCTTCGCGCCCAGCATGATCTGCTCTTCATTCGGGATGATGCGGTAAGAATAATTGGCGATACCGCCGCATTTCATGCAGATCGCATGGAGCTTGGTAACGAAGTCGGCCTTGGCCATTAAAAATGGCATCTGCCCGAATGGTTTTGCCATAAAATCCATATCAAGCCCGGCAACGATCACTCTGACACCCCTTAACGCAAGTTCATCACAAACGTTGGCAATCTCATCATCAAAGAACTGGGCTTCATCAAGACCTACCACATCCACGTCCTGCGCCATCAGCAGGATGGTCTGGGAATTATCAATGGGAGTGGACTGGATATAATTTTCATCATGCGAAACGATCTTTACTTCATCATAGCGCACATCAATAGCCGGTTTGAAAATTTCAACTTTCAGGTTAGCGATTTTGGCTCTCTTCAACCGGCGGATCAGCTCTTCCGTTTTGCCGGAGAACATGGAACCACAGATCACTTCGATCCATCCGCGGCGTTCGCCCCTGATATTCGGTTCAATAAACATTTGGGAAAAATATGGCTTGTTTAGAAATGTATTGGCAATCTCTTAGTAATTTTAGGCATATCTTTTCGTTCTAATCAATTATCCTATTCGTTAAACAGCGAAAGTACCAATTACCATGGAAAGAATCCAGGCGCTTATTGACAAGTTGTATCTTCAAAAACAACAGAATGCCAACCCTGCACAAATGCTTTTTACAGTGCAGTTGCTTCAGACCGAGTTAATGAAACTCCAGCAGAAAAATGGCAGCCTTGGAACCGCTAAAGTTGCAGTGACACTTCCTGTGAATATGAATTTTTCTGAAGAAGTTATCCGGACTTCATTGGCAGAAACTGCTGAAACGACTTCGGAAATTCCTGCAGTGCAACCTAAAAAACAGGAGCCGGTGCAGGAAGAAAAACAGGTGCTAGTTGAACCTGCACCTGTTATGCAAAAACAGGAAGTAATTCCAGCTCCCCAACCCGCATCTATTTCCCAGGAATATTTATTAAGAAAGCCTGCAGTTCCTGAAATTGTAGAAGATGAACCTGTCTCCATTTATGCTCCAAAACCCCAGCAGGTTTTGAATCCCGCTTTCAATACTGCAGTTGAAACACCCACGCTTGTACAGCACCAGCCGCCTAAAGAATTACATGAACTGATTTCGGAGAAAAAAGAATCCATGAACGACCGGTTGAAGGAAGATAAAAAAGAAGTGGTTCATGCATTAAAGGATACTCCCATCAAAGATCTCAGGAAGGGAATCGGGATCAACGACCGTTTTACTTTCGTGAGTGAATTATTCCGCGGTGATGATGCCATGTATGAAAGAAGCATCAAGACCATCAATAGCTTTCACATCCTTTCCGAAGCGGAATACTGGATCAACCGTGAACTCAAATTCAAACTGGGATGGAATGACAGCAAGGAAACTGTCCAGCATTTTTATCATCTCGTTAGAAGGCGCTTCGCCTGAATATAATTGAGGATGATTTTTGTTGCCCCTGTATTTTGCTCCACGTAAGCGGCGGCACTCTTTCCGGATTTTATTTTCAAATACTGGTCAGCTGATAATTTTCCAAGAACTGACTGGAGATCCTGTGCATTCTGTACAGGGAATGCCGCCCCGGCGGTAACCAGTTCTCTTGCTTCTTTGAACTTCTGGTAATGCGGGCCAAAGATCACCGGCTTGCCGTATACTGCGGCTTCAAGCGTATTATGAATTCCACTTTTATTAAAACCTCCACCGATATAACAGCTGTCTGCATAATAATACAGGCGTGATAACAAACCATAGCTGTCCACCACCAGTACCCGGGTAGCACGAGTATCCTTGTAGTTTGAAAACAGTTCTGCACCAGGAAACTTCTTCATGATCAGTTCCAGGTGTGATGGGCTGATTTCATGGGGTATGATGATCATTTTTGCATCATGGTGATCCATGCTTGCAGATAAGATTTCTTCATCATCCGGCCAGGTACTGCCGGCTACGATCAGTTCCTTTCCTGCAGCGAATTCTAAAATCCCCGGGACAGGCTGGTGGAAAGCCGCGATCTTTTTTACGCGGTCAAACCTTGTATCTCCACTCACAGTTGCATGAGGTATGGAATTGCTGGAAAGTAATTTTAAAGAAGCTTCATCCTGCACAAAGAGCTGCCGGAATAAAAAGAGGATCTGCCTGAAAAATTTTCCATACCATTTAAAGAATACCTGCTCCTTTCTGAAAATAGCGGAGGCTAATAAGATGGGAGTATGCCGGAAAGCCGCTGCGGATAAATGATGATACCAGTATTCGTATTTGATGAAAATGACCAGCTCAGGATGCACGGCATCTATGAATTTTTTAGCATTGGAAGCAGTATCCGCGGGCAACCAGGTGATCACATCCGCTGATTTGTATTTGAGTCCGGCTGCATAGCCTGATGGTGAGAAGAAACTGATCACGATCTTATGAGCCGGGTAAGTTTCTTTGATGGCTTCGATCAGCGGCTTGCCCTGTTCAAGTTCACCGGCCGAAGCACAATGAAACCAGATGGTCCGGTCTCCTGTACCTATATTTCGAGAAAGTTCATCCCACATCTTTTCCCGGCCTTTCACCCACTCCTTTGCTTTGGCATTCCTGGTGGCAGCAACCCGGATCCCGAAGACATAGATCCGGATAAAGAGGGTATATAGCCAGGCGGGAATGGTCATGATATGCGGGCAAAAGTAAAGGTGAATCCACCTTCCTGCTTCTATTTCCTTATTTTTGCGCGCTTAATTAAAAATATATTTGATGCATCCCATCCAAATGGTTGACCTGAAGTTGCAGTACCAAAAGATCAAATCAGAGATCAATGAAGC
>CBDUBK010000244.1:0-4546 GCA_965365375.1 uncultured bacterium
AAGTCGAGGCAAAGCGTTAGTTCTGGGTTCATAGTTCAAAGTTCAAAGTCAGTGTTTTAGAGAATGATTAAGTCGGAAGTCGGAAGTCGGAAGTCGGTAGTCTGTAGTCCCAACTCTGCGTAATCTCCTTTCTTCGCCAGCCGTAGCTTTAGCGAAGGCTGGTTCTCTGCGGTGAAAAAATCCTATTCCTTGGTGCCTTCTTTCTTGGCGGTGAAAATTAAATCTCGAAATCAAAAGAATTCAGATTCTTGAAATGCCCGTTCTGTTTCACCTTCTTTTTTAATCCTTCCATTTCAGCCAGCATGGGTATAACCCTTGTCAGGTGGCGGCGGATATATTCCTGCCTTTGCAGTTCCTGCATCAGCCCGAGCAACTCGTATTCTTCCTGCAAGGAGAGTCCAACGTGATGCGCAATATCATAAGCTTTTAATTCATCATCATTCTTATGAAAATCCTTTTTCACCTTCAGCAGTTTGTGCAGTTCACGGATGCTCTTCACCACCTTGCGCATCACCTCGTTATTTCCAAATTCATTATTGGCAGGATAGTTTACAATAGCACCGCTGTAAAGTTTGTCCGGGATTTCTTTGATTACTTCCAGTATACGAAACACCTGGTCACCAACCGTTTTGATATCCATCTCCCCGTTATCATGCACTTTCGAAATTTCCGTGATACGCACAAGTGTTCCAAAGTCCTGCAGGTGATTATCTATGATGGAAGGAATGCCAAACAATTTGTTTTCCTTATGGCATTCAGTGATCAGTTGTTTATACCGGGGTTCAAAAATGTGCAGGTTAAGTTGTTCACCTGGATAAACCACGATGCCTAAAGGAAATATTGGGATGAAATTCGTCATGCTTTGTCAACCGCAAATTTGATGCAATACCAGTCAGGATAAAGTTTTAGTTTTTTCTTCCTGCAGCCATTTCCACCACCACAGTACTCCAAATGCGTAAAGA
This sequence comes from uncultured bacterium, assembly GCA_965365375.1. Classification (GTDB taxonomy): domain Bacteria; phylum Bacteroidota; class Bacteroidia; order Chitinophagales; family Chitinophagaceae; genus Flavisolibacter. Next base: position 963 of record CBDUBK010000244.1, read on the forward strand.
AAAACACCAAACTGCACTTCCAGGCCGATGTCAAAAATAAAACTGAAAGCCATGATAGCATTCAGTGCTATCCAAAAAAACCTGCCCGGTCCGAATCTTATAAAAAAAGGGAGCAACATGATCACAGTGAATCCAATAAAACCTGTCCAGCCTGCCGCAGCACCATGCATGGCCCATTCACTGCTTGGATATATACGGTCTGTATCAAGCATGCCATGCACATGACTGTCGTACCATCGATTCACTTCTTTCATTACATCACCTGTGCCAACCCCAAACGGATGTTGCTGCATCAGGTCCAGTCCCGCACGGATGGATAGGAACCTGTTGCCATCATTGGCGCCTGGCAAATAGGTATCCTGCCTGATGTAGGAAAAATCATAAATGAAATAGCGGACCCGGTTCTGGAAAGTGGGTACCGTAAACCAGGCCAGCATTGGCATCAAAAGAGCTGCCGTTAATAATACAATCGTCCATTTTGATTTTCGTGCGGTAAAAAGAAGCCAGATCGCCCCAAGGAAGAGGATGATGTAAAAGCTTATTAAACCTGTTCGTGCGGCTAGAAGGTGCAGATAAACCACCAGTACAACCGTGACAGAAACCATTGCCCACCTGTATGATTTATCGCGCACCAAAAAATAACCGGCACATAAAATGGCCATGGTCACTGAAAGGCTAAACCTTACATGATCATTTTCAAAAGGAGTAGGGATCACCTTCGCTTTCAGATACCCTTCATGAATATCCTTGTAGTTAGTGGCGTATTGAAAGAGGCTCCACATGCAACCTGCCAGCACCAGGAGGATGAAAAAATAACCAATATAATTCCATTGTTTACGGGCCAGCTGCCAGGAACCCGCAAATGCCAGTGGCAATAAGAGTAAGGGAAGTTTGATCCTGATGAAGCGCCACCAGACTTCTTTGTCTTCACTCCAGAACCAGGTGAGCAAGGGGATCAGGAACAATAGTGTTAATCCAACAAGAAAAGGTTCGCGTAAAAAATTTTTGAATTGCCCGCCGGCCCGGGAATGAACACAGGTAAGCAGTAAAAAAAGGATCATGCTCACGGAAAGCAGGGCTCTGGATACAAAAAGACCCGTGAGCATAAGGATGATAGTAAAGAAAATGAGCTGTTGCTTCAAAGCCTTGTCTGTACTAATACCCATATTTTTGTAAACGTACAACATTTCAATTTTCATGTGGCAGCAACTGCTTGATCAGATCAGTACTGGCGATGCGAAAGTTTTAGCCCGTTCCATTTCACTTGTAGAAAATGAACAGGAAGGATATGAAACCTTTCTTGAACAATTGCCTGCCGGGCATGCTGCCATCATTGGTATTACAGGTCCGCCGGGTGCAGGAAAGAGCACGCTGGTAGACGGGCTGATAGGGGAAATGATTGCTGCCGGTAAAAAGGTAGCGGTGCTTTGTGTTGATCCCTCCTCTCCTTTTCACCTGGGCGCGGTGCTGGGCGACAGGATCCGCATGAGTGAATGGTACACCCATCCCCAGGTTTTTATCCGTTCACTCGCTACGAGAGGTGCATTGGGCGGATTGCATCCACGGATCATCGAGATCACTGAACTGGCAAAGGCCGCGCAATTTGATTATGTGATCATTGAAACGGTTGGCGTTGGTCAGAGTGAAGTTGAAATTGCGGGCCTTGCGGATGCAACGGTTGTAGTGCTGGTACCCGAGGCGGGAGATGAAGTGCAGACCATGAAAGCAGGATTGATGGAGATCGCTGATATTTTCGTGGTGAATAAAACAGACAGGCCCGAAGCGGACAGGTTTGTACAAAACCTGAAACTCATGCTGGCCCCGGGGTTTTCCACTTATGAAAAAGAAATACCTGTAATCAAAACTGTGGCGCAGGAAAAAAAGGGCCTGGCTGACTTATATCATGCGATCAATGCTGATTTGGGTACCAGGCATCTCAACAAAAAAAGATCCTGGCTGCTGGCTGAAAAAGCATGGAAGATCATCCAGGCGAATAAAATGAAGGGGCTGGATAAGCAGGAGATATTAAATGGGATTGAAATCATTCCCCCTGAGGAATTTAATCTTTACAGGTTTGTAAAACCCTGGCTTGATTAATAAATATTTGCCCGTGGTGGTTAAAAATATTTTTTGGGCCGGGAAGGCGGGAAGGCGGTAAGTAGTGAACTATTGTTTGAATATTATTCCTTGTAACTGTGATACATCAAAGAATTTAATGACTCTACTTACCGCCTTCCCGTCTTCCCGGCAAAATCATTTTTCTAATCCTTTTGAATATTGGAAAGATTAAATAAGGCTAAGAAAAAAATGTTTGAAAAAACTTCACTCATCATCTCAACCTATAATCGGCCGGATGCTTTAGCGCTTTGCCTTAAAAGCGTCAGCCGGCAATCGGTTCTGCCGGATGAAGTGCTGGTAGCAGATGATGGATCAGGACCGGAAACCAAAACCCTCATTGAAAATTTCCAAAAAGACTTCCCGGTTCCCCTAATTCATACCTGGCACCCCGATGAAGGCTTCCGCCTGGCAGCAATCCGTAACCGGGCTATAGCGGCTGCACGCTACCGTTATATCATCCAGGTTGATGGGGATCTCATTTTGCACCCGGAATTTATCAGGGATCATATTCAATTTCAAAAAGAAGGAAGTTTTGTCGCGGGCAGCAGGGTCATGCTGGATGAAGCCACAACGAAGCAATTACTTCTACACCAATCCACCGACATCAGCAGGTACCGGAAAGGTTTCAGCATGAATGACCTGCGCAGCGGGCTGCTGAGAAAATTCCTGGCGAAACGGTACAAGACCAGCGGTAAACATAAATACTATGTGAAAGGCTGCAATATGGCTTTCTATAAAAGTGATCTTGAAAAAGTGAATGGCTATAACGAAACCTTCAAAGGATGGGGCAGTGAAGACCGGGAGATCGCTTCACGGCTCATTCATGCGGGTGTTGAAAAAAGATCGATCAAGATGGGCGCGGTCTGTTATCATTTGTTTCACCCGCTTCCTTCCCGTGATAAGGCCAAAACCAATGAAGCGCTTATGTTCGAGGCAGTTGAAAAAAACAGCTCCTGGGCAGAAGATGGTTTAAATAAATATCTTTCCGCATCATGAGGCAGGAAAACCTTTCCAGGATCAGTGACTGGCAGATCAAAAGCAAGCACCCGCATTATATTCATTATTATTTTTTGGTGCGTGATATCCAGGATGCGGTACAGCATTATACCAGGGGTGATTTTCTTGACCTGGGCTGCGGTAACAAGCCTTACGAATCCCTGTACACACCCTTATCAGAATCACAGGTTGGTTGTGATGTGATCCAGAGTGACCGCAACAGGGTGGATGTGATTTGTCCAGCGGACAAGCTGGCCTTCCCTGATAATAGTTTTGATACTGTTTTATGCACGCAGGTACTGGAGCATGTATATGAACATGATGAAATGATCAAAGAGATCTGGAGGGTGTTAAAGCCCGGCGGGCATATTATTCTTACTGTACCCTTTGCCTGGGAATTACATGAAGAGCCTTATGATTTTTTCCGCTATACCAAACATGCTTTGAAGATCCTGTTTGAAAAGCACGGA
>CBDUBK010000245.1:0-4522 GCA_965365375.1 uncultured bacterium
ATACCCGGGTCGCTTTTCTTGGAACACAGGACAACATGGATGGTAACCTGAGTATTTATGCAAGGGAAGGGGGAAAGCTGGGAGGGATACCTCAGTGAGATTTTAGCTGCGAGCTGCGAGCTGCGAGCTGCGAGATATATGCATACTTAATCCATGGTAATTGAGTTTTTGCAGGTATGAAAGTGAAGGGTTTTTCGAATGTAAACCACTCCACGCAGCTCGAAGCTCACAGCTCGAAGCTATCTTACAATCATTACCAGTCCCTTCATCACAATATTACCTTCTTTGATTCTTAACAGGTAAGGATATGCGCCGGTAGGTTGTTCCAGCCCACGGTAACGTCCATCCCACCACTGGTTGGTTTTGGTGGAAAAGATCACCTGCCCATAGCGGTTAAACACCAGCAATTCATGGTCTTTGTAGATGCCCAGACCTGGAATGCGCCAGATATCATTTAAGCCATCATTATTGGGAGTGAATGCTGTTGGAATAAATATGCCTTTATACACTTTTACAAGAACTGTATCGCTGTCATTACCGCAGGAGGCAGAATTAACGGTGAGAATATAACTGGTATCGGACAATGGGTTTACCAGTGGCTGTAAAATATCCGTCGCGGAAATAGCATGACCGGGGGTCCATACATAATTGGTAAAGGATCCGCCTGCAGTACCCAGTAAGGCTATGCTTTGTCCCTGGAAGATCTCGCGGTCCGGACCTGCATTTGCAACAGGTTTTTGCGCTACATTGATAATTGTTTCAGCAGTATCCGTACAGGAAAATGCATTGGCCACTATTACCTGGTAGCTGATGGTGTCAACAGGGCTGGCAACGGGATTGAAGATACCTGCTGATGATAAACCCATGGATGGCTGCCAGCTGTAAGTGGTTCCACCAGCTGCTGTTAGATTAACCTGTTGTCCTTCGCATATATCACTCAGATCGGGAGTTATAGTAGCCACTGGTTTTGGATGTACCAGCACTTCCACCGAATCTTTTTTACTGCATCCGAGTGCTGTGGTAGCTGTCACATAATATCTGCCGGACTGGTTAGGCTGTGCATTGGGAATGGTAACAAAAGGGCCGCCTCCACTAAGCGAATTAGGCCCTGTCCAGGAATAATTATCACCACCGCTTGCGGATAAGTTCACGCTGTTCTCCTGGCATACAGGACTGTTGCTTTGAACATTCACAACAGGATTTGGATTGATGCGGATGGTAGTGATGGCTGAATTCACACGGCATAATCCTATACCTGCATTTTCGGGTTTTGAAACGGCAAGGCGGTATTGGTAGATTCCTGTTGAAATAAAAGGATCAATATTTACAATGAAGGAAGTATTGTTTGCGCCGGGAATGTCCGACCAGCTTCCATTATTCACCCGCTGTTGCCATTGCAGTAAAGGATTGTCAAAGCCTGTTGAAATGTTGGCAGATAAAATATACTGTGCTACCTGGCCCTGGCAAAGGTCCAGCAGGCCGTTATTTCCCTGCACGGTTGTACTTACCAGTGGTCCGCAGGGCCTGAAAGTAATATCATCAATAGCCAGGTCATTACCACAGCCGCCGGGAGCATTATTGGTGATCCTCAGCACCACCCTGTTCACACCCGGGGGAGCCGTAAAGAAAAATCCATACTGGTTCCAGGTAGGAGAAAAAGTTACAGGCATATCACCCGTGTTATAAGATTGTATTACCGCACCATTTGTATTTTCTATGCTGAAGGTGAGATTAGGTAATATGGTTGAACCACCGCCGCAGGTAGTAGTGCGGACCATGTTGATGACCCATGCTGCAAATTCATAGGTGGTATTGCTGCAAAAAAGATCCACCGTATCCAGGTAAAAAGCACTGGGCTGGAAAGATGCATTCACCAGCATAAAATATCCATTTGGATTTCCTGTATGGTCAGCAGATAAGCTGTGCCAGCTGCTGAAACAATTGTCGGTGCGGTTACGCAATGCGTATTGACCGTCATTGGGACAATCAACCGTCATATACTGGTAGCCTGTTGCTGCAGCCGATAAGGCCGGACCCGGGTTATTGCCGGAGCCAAAGGTGATATTAACAATAGGATCGCCCAGGCTGCCCTGGCATAATTGTGCCCGGCTATTCCAAGAGTAAGCAGTTAATATGATCAAAAGCAACGCTGTCCTGAACTTCATAAGGGAAATACAATATTAATTCATCTGACCCGGCTTTTACAGGATTAAATGACAGCATAAACCTGATTATGGTAAGGTTCAATACTCTCTCAGGCGCCACTGCATGAAAACTTTCTGTTCAGTGCGTGAAATATGAAATTTATCCCTTCCGCCTGGACGGTAACGGTCATTGTGATAGATATGGTGTTCAAAGCCTATGTGAAAACGGTCTATTACCTTAAGTACTATGGAGGGTTTGATGATGCCCACCAGGCTGTTACCAGCTTCACCTGTATAATTGGTGATCAGGTAATGATAGGTTTTTACACCCAGGAACAACCGCTGGTTAAAGTCAAAGAATCCTTCCAGCTTGGATTGCAGGCCTCCTCCAAAATTATAAGCCTTGCCTTCGGTGGAATCAGGCAGGAATGGATTGTTATTGCCTGCAAGGGGAACGATGGCTGCATGGAGATTGGTCTGAAATAAAGTTTTTTTACCCATTGGAATTTTATGCATCATGCCGGCCCCAAAACCCATTGAGCTGAGTTCAAATACCTCGTTATACCTCCAGTAATCATAGTGCTGGAAAAATCCAATAAGCTTCCGTTTCCTGATCGTTTTTCCATGCAAAAGGCCAAAGCCCATTACATTATCAATCAGCTTTTCATCATCACCTTCACTCAGCTCCACCTGGAACCTGAACACATCAAAAGGTTTTCTTTTCCTGGTTTCAAAAGGATCACCATAATCGATCTGCATGGACATGGTGAAGTTGGTCTGCCGGTTGTCAAAATTGTTGAACCTGTCACGGCCGGGGTTTACTATATGAACACCTCCATTGGCAGCTATACGGAGTGGCTCTTTCTGGTAAACTTCCCGGGCAACCACCCTGGATATTTTTCCGGAGGTGAGCCTGTTGAAAGCTCTGGTAGGGTTCATGATGGCTGCCATGGATTCACGCGCGATACGTACAGCACCACGCTGGCGGTCATCATAAAGACTTGAAGCAATACGATAGAATACTTCTCCCAGGAAAGCCCCGCTCAGCGGTGTATTCACAAGGTCATTATAGGAAGGCCTCTCATTTTCTCCAAGCCATTCCCAAACTAAACTTCCCTGGAAAGTATAAGGGAGGGATTGCCAGAATCCCATACCATTTGACCGGGCCACATTAAAATAAAAACTTCCCGTATGCGGGTGTCCAAGAAAATTAATACCGAAATTGTCATTATCCCATTCGGGGCTTCTCTGGAAATTCTTTTTCCAGTCTCTTGGACCGGAACTTGTCCAGTCCTGCTTGAAATAATACCTGTTCAGCGCCCAGTTAAAAACATTTGAAGAGAGAACTCTTGCCGAAACAAGCCATCCGGGGGCCTTTGGATTATAAACAGGATCATCATTTACCAGGTTACCATGCAATCCAAACCGGATTGCAGGAACAGTATCCGTCCGAACCAATGCCGGATCACCAGGATAAACTGAGTCCATTACCGGAGCATGAATGCTGTCACGCTGCGCCATCGCCACAAAGGAATGAAGCACAAAAAAGCCGCAGATGATTTTTTTTATGCCTGGTTTCATGTACTGCAAAGCTAATCTTACCGGCAGCGTACTGCCAAAACAGTTTGAAACGGTAGTTCTCATTCTGGAATAGTGAGGTTGAATACTTCTTTCATTTTTTTGAGAGCCTTTTGTAGATTGATACCCTTACCTAATACTGGTTTGAAAATATCTCCTGTTTCCTTTAGCCGGTCCATGGCATTGAAGATGTGGAAATCCGTCATCTTTAAACCTTTTTTTACTTCACCCCAATGCAGCGGCATGGACACCGGTGCGCCGGGCTTAGGGCGAAGCGAATAGGGCGCCGCGACAGTTGCCTGTGGACGGTTCTGTAAAAAATCAAGGTAGATACAGCCTTTACGGTCTGCTGTTTTTCTTTCAATTGAGGTGAACTCTGGTATTTCGGCTTGAACGATTTTCATCAGGCTTCTCCCGAATTCCTTGGAATCTTCATAACTGTATTTGGCGCCAAAGGGAATGTAAATATGGATACCTGTAGAACCTGAAGTTTTGGGATAAGATGGAACATCAATGCTGTCGAGTACCTGTTTTGTAACATTAGCGGCCTTGATTACCTGTTCGAAACTGTTTTTATCCGGATCAAGATCAATGATGCACCAGTCAGGATTATCAGGACTTTCCCTCCGGCTGCTCCATGGATTGATCTCAATGCAACCAAGCGAAGCGATGTACAGGAGGCTTGCTTCATGGGTACAGACTAAAAATTCTTTTTCTCTCTGGTCAGCATAACTGTAATAAGGGTAGGTTTCGATCCATGACGGAGCCTTACCTTTCACATCTTTCTGGTAAAAACTCTG
>CBDUBK010000246.1:0-4515 GCA_965365375.1 uncultured bacterium
AAGAAGAACGCCAAGTAAACGCAAAGAAATCCCCTTGGCGCCCTTCTTTCTTGGCGGTAAAAACTCTTTAACCTAATAGATTCTTAGAAGCAAGATATTCCGCTATCTGCACAGCATTGGTAGCAGCACCCTTCCTGAGATTATCACTCACGATCCACATATTTAAGGTTTTGGGTTGGGTTTCATCCCTTCTCAGCCTTCCCACAAATACTTCATCTTTTTCATGCGCCCATAAAGGCATTGGATAAAACTGCTGCGCGGGATCATCCTGCACAATCACCCCCGGAGCATCACTCAACAATTGTTTCAGTTCTTCAAGGTCAAATTCATTTTCAAATTCCACGTTCACACTTTCACTGTGACCGCCCATAACCGGGATGCGCACAGTAGTGGCCGTAACGCGGATCTGCTCATCCCTCATGATCTTTTTGGTTTCATTTACCATTTTCATTTCTTCCTTGGTATAACCATTTTCAAGAAACACATCTATCTGCGGGATCACGTTCAGGTCTATCTGGTATTTATAAGCCATGGGGTGTTCGGCGGTTGAAGCCTTCAGTGCCTTATCCCTTTCCCCATTGAGCTGGTCCACTGCTTTTTTTCCGGTGCCCGTCACACTCTGGTAAGTAGATACCACCACTCTTTTGATCCTGTATTTTTTATGCAGGGGCTGCAGCGCCACTACCATTTGTATGGTAGAACAGTTGGGGTTGGCAATGATCCTGTCATTGGTACCAAGAACATCAGCGTTTACTTCGGGAACGATGAGAGGTTTAGCAGGATCCATGCGCCATGCCGATGAATTATCAATGACCGTGATGCCGGCTGCGGCAAATTTTGGTGCCCACTCCAGGGAGGTGGAACCTCCTGCAGAGAATAAGGCCACCGCAGGTTTAGCAGCAATTGCATCATCCATGCTTACCACCTTGTAAGGTTTCCCCTTATAAATTACATCCTTGCCTACTGATCTTTCAGAGGCTACCGGAATCAGTTCATCAACAGGAAAATTCCTTTCTTCCAGTACCTGCAACATTTTTGTTCCTACAAGCCCGGTGGCACCGACAACTGCAACTTTCATTTTTTCTTTTTTATCTGTTAATTAAGTAGTGCAAGGCCAAAAAAAAGCCCTCTGATGAGGGCTTGTAATTATATGGACATACAACGTTACAAACCTTCCCCGCTTTGGAAATGTTTCTTGTTACGTTTAGTATGTTTTGATTTTTGCATTGCCCGACGAATGTAGGCTGAAAAGTTTTTTTCTCCAAATTGATTGTGGTTTTACACATGGTTCCGCGGCCTTGCGGTTTTAGTTTCGGTACATGATCCATTTAAGGAAAATCTTGCTGGTGTTTCTACTGGCGCCTCCAATTCTTCATGCGCAGGTAGCTGAACGCTTTGATGTGCTGATCACGGAAGTAATGGCTGATCCCTCACCAGTTGTGGGATTGCCTAACGCTGAATTTATTGAGATCAGGAATGTTTCCACCAAAAACCTCAACCTGGCCGGGTGGAAGATTTCGGATGCTTCCGCAACTACCACTATCACAGCAAATGTGGTATTGAAGCCTGACAGCATCCTTATTCTTTGTGCCAACAGCCAGGTAAGCCAGTTTGCCCTGTTTGGAAAGACCATTGGTATACCTTCCTTTCCTTCCCTGGATAATGATGGAGATATCATCAGCCTGAGATCAGCACAGGGAAGGAATATACATGCTGTTGCCTATTCATCCGGATGGTACCATAACTCCATTAAGAAGGATGGCGGATGGTCGCTCGAAATGATAGATACAGGGAATCCCTGTGCCGGCAACCAGAATTGGAAAGCCAGCATTCATGCTGCAGGTGGCACACCCGGACAGGATAACTCCGTAAAAAACACCGTCAAGGATGAAAGCCCGCCAAAGGTTGTACATGCTGTTTCACCTGACAGCATCAGCCTCCTGGTTTTTTTTGATGAACCGCTCGACAGCAGTACTGCTGCTGATCCATTGAAGTATACTCTGACTGGTGACATACAGATTTTGGAAGCTACCCCCCAACCGCCTTTATTCAATTCAGTAAAGCTTACCCTTTCGACAGCCTTCGGGCAGCGTAAGATTTACCAGTTGAAAGTGCAGGGCATAAGAGACTGCAGCCAGAACCAGGTTGGTGCATTCAACGAAATAAAAACAGGGAGGCCTGCTGAAGTCCGGCCAGGCGAAATTGTTGTGAATGAAATTCTTTTTAACCCGAAAGAGAACGGGGTTGATTTTGTTGAATTGTATAATAACAGCACAGGGATCTTTGATCTTTCATCCATATTTATTGCACACAAAAACAGTTCAGGACAGGTGGCCAACGCGGTAAAATGCAGCGAAATCCCTTTTTATATTTTCCCGGGTGAATACATCGTACTCACAGCTGATCCGGTTATACTTCAATCTCAATACCTCGTTCCTGCCACTGACCGGGTGGTTACCAGGACTTCCATGCCTTCCTTTCCGGATGACAAAGGAACCGTTGTACTAACAGACAACCAGGGAGCAATGATTGATGATGTTGCGTATTCGGAAAAATGGCATTTTCCTTTGATCAGCAATGCTGAAGGTGTGTCGCTGGAAAAGCTTGGTCCAGCAGCCGCTTCAAACCTTCCCGGCAGCTGGCATTCTGCGGCATCCACTGCAGGTTATGCAACGCCTGGGTATAAAAATTCGCAGCAGTTGAATGATATGGGTAGCGTTGCAATGTTGGAAGTGCAACCAAAGATTTTCTCTCCTGATAATGACGGGATGGAGGACCTGGCAACAATCCTTTACCAGCTGAATGAACCAGGCTATGTAGCCAACATTACTGTATTTGATGTAAGAGGACGCCTGGTTCGCTCACTGGTAAGAAGTGGCTTAATGGGATTGAAAGGTCACTGGACCTGGGATGGGCTGGATGAAAAGAAACAAAAACTGCCTTCCGGAAATTATATCATCCATGCAGAGATCTTTAACCTGCAGGGAAATAAAAAAGGGTATAAGATGGTGGTAGTGCTGGCGAGAAAGTATGAATAATTTGAGGACGATAGTCCATGGTCCATGGTCCATGGACTATCGTCCTTATTACTTATTTCACTCTAATTCAATATCAAAATTCACAAGTTCCCTGAATGCTGCCAGCCTGCGGTCGATATCTTCCTTGGTGATCTCCACCATTCTTTGTGTGCCGAATTTTTCCACGCAGAAGCTTGCCATCGCGGACCCGATGATGATGGCGGTCTTCATATTTTCAAATGAGGTATCCTTGGTTTTGGCAAGATGTCCAATGAATCCACCGGCGAAAGTATCACCTGCACCAGTAGGGTCAAATACATCCTCCAAAGGCAGTGCCGGCGCGAAAAACACGCGTTCTTCGTGGAAGAGCAGCGCACCGTGCTCGCCTTTTTTGATGATCAGGTATTTGGGTCCCATGGTCATGATCTTTTTAGCAGCACGCACCAGGGAGAATTCATGACTCAGTTCACGGGCTTCACTATCATTCACCAGCAGTACATCTGTAAGTTTCAATACATCTTTCAGGTCGTCCAGTGCGGATTCCATCCAGAAGTTCATGGTATCTAGCACCACCAGTTTAGGCCTCTCTTTTAATTGTTCGATCACACTTTTCTGCAGCTTCGGCATGAGGTTACCCAGCATCAGGAATTCAGCGCCCTGGTAAGATTCTGGGATCCGGGGATTAAAATCCGCCAGTACATTCAGGTCAGTCACCAGGGTGTCCCGGGTATTCATATCCATATGATACTTACCCGCCCAGAAGAAAGATTTTTTATCTTTTACCACTTCAACTCCTTCTGTAGAAACGCCCCTTTTATTGAGCTCTTTCAGTTCTTCATCAGGAAAATCATAACCAACTATGGATACCTGCTGAACCGGTTTTACAAAATGGGAAGCCGCGTAAGCCACGTAAGTTGCAGAGCCGCCAATGATCTTATCGCTTTTACCAAAGGGCGTTTCAATAGCATCAAAGGCCATGGTGCCCACCACAATTAAAGACATATTAAATTATTAGAAGTGAAGTACGAGGTACCTGCCTGGAAAAGGCGTGCAAACCTAATCAATTTTCCGGGAAGCTCATAGCGTGTAGTGTGAGAATGGAAGCAAAGACCATCCTCCGCTGAAGCTATGGCTGGCACATCACAAAGAAAAAAAGACGCAAGAAAAAGATCGCTTGGGAATAATAGCTGTTCATGAATCTTATCGCCTTCAGAATCCAAAAATGAAAGGCCTGAGCATAAAGATATTTTCATCCTATAGTACACTACTTACCACACTTCCCGTCGCGACGGCTATGCTTTTCCTTTCTTTCAAATCCATCAATCAAATAAATCATGGTTCCAACAATTCATCCCTCAAAAATTACAGTACATACGCAAACAACCCTTTGCCTGCTTTGATCCTACGGGTTTTTCCTTACCTTTTCCCCGCAAACCAAAACCAACGTTTATGAAAAAAGCGCTTCGCTATTTACTCATCTTTATTGGAGTGATTGTAG
>CBDUBK010000247.1:0-4510 GCA_965365375.1 uncultured bacterium
AAATCTCGGGCTGGCTACCGTAACTGTATTCGAGGCAGGTGATACCAGTCTCATAACCTACCGCCTTACCAACAGTGATGGCGAGTTCCGGGTCCCGGGCCTGCCACTTAATAAACTATTACGCACAGTTATATCTTTTTCAGGTTATGAAGCCTACCGCCGTGAATTCACCCTTAGCTCTTCGGAGACCGTAGATTTTGGAACCATCATCCTTTCTCCCAGCACACAATCTTTGGATGAAGTACTGGTAGTTGCCGAGAGGCCACCGGTAACAGTAAGACGTGATACTATCGAATTCAATGCCTCTTCTTTCAAAACCCTTCCAACAGCATTGGTGGAAGACCTGTTGAAAAAACTTCCCGGTGTACAGATCGATGCTGATGGAAATATCATGGCCAATGGGAAAAAGGTAAACCGCATTATGGTTGATGGAAAAGCTTTCTTTGGTGATGATCCAAAAATGGCCACGAGAAATTTCCCTGCCAATGTGATTGATAAAGTACAATTGACGGATGATAAGGATGAGATCAACCGGAATACAGATGGCGATCTTACCAATGTAGGACAGGTGATCAACCTGACACTGAAGAAAGGAGTAAAGAAAGGCTGGTTCGGAAAACTCTATGCAGGAGCAGGAACCCGTGAGCGCTATGAAGCAGGTGGCATTGCCAATATTTACCGTGATACCATGCAGCTTAGTCTTCTTGCTTTCAGTAATAATATCAACCGTAGTGGGTTTTCACTTAAGGAAGTGCAGGACCTCGGAGGATTCAACAGGAGCGGTACCAATTCCATGATGGTAATGAACAGGGGCGGGCAGACAGGTTTCGCGCTTAATGGGATTTCTTTTGGAGGAATAGAGCCGGGCATTTCACGTACATCCGGCGCAGGGTTTAACCTGAACCATGCACCCAATAAGAAAAAGTCCTTCTTCCTCCAGTATTTTTTCGGGCAGACCAAAAACTTCACAGACAACCTTACCAACAGCCAGCAGTTCTTCAATGATACCATCATCAACAACCGCACAACATCGCTGAATAATAAAATCATCAATAACCACTCTTTTAATACAGGTGCCAATCTTAAGCTGGACAGCCTGACTGATTTTAATTTCAAAGCAGGTTACACTTATTCCATGACGGATGAAGATATAGATGCGAACGTCCGTTTATCCAATAATAAAACGGGGTTGATCAGCCAGGGCGAAGGTTTGCGCCTGAATAAATATTATGCAAACCGTTATAACCACCAGTTGTTTTTTACCCGACGCTTTCCTAATAAAAAAGGGCGGACACTCAACATCAATAATTTTGTTAATTACAACCAGAACCTGAACCGTTATATCACGGAAACGGAGAATGAATATTTTGAGCCCTTCTACCAGCAAAGAATTTTCAACCAGCTTCGCAGGCAGGACATACCCAACCTGTCGGTAAACAGTTCCGCCAGCCTGATGGAACCCCTGTCCAAAGTTTTCACCGCCCGCATCACAGCCCGGTATGATTATCTCAAAGACCAACAGGATATAGGTATATATGATAAAGACATCCTGAGTTCCAAATATGAGATGCTGGATTATGCCCGTAGTACAGGATTCACCAGGCAACAGCAAAAAATGAGTTTGTATGGGGGACTCACCTACCGCTATAAAAAATTCAGCGTAACTGCGGGTATCAGTGGGCTTGCTCAGGATATAGAAAACAAATACCGGAACATACAGCAGCCGGTCAACTTCAACCTTTTCAATATCGTACCAAGTGCATCATTTACCTGGAAACAGCTCTCCGGCAATTATAATATGAATGTCAATGCGCCCTCGAGTAATTTCCTGATACCGGTTCCCGACAGCACCAATCCTTTTATGATCAGGGTGGGAAATCCATTTCTAAAACCATCCAAACAACATCAGTTCTATATCAGCAATTTCAATTTCTTCCAGGCCAGTGGTGCCAGTCTTAATTTTTTTATGAATGGAAGTTTCACAGACAGGGATGTGATCATGAAAAGGACCGTACATCCCGATGGCTCGCAGGTAGACAGCGCAGTAAATGCTGATGGCTCTGTAAATTTTTACAGCAGCGTGGGCTATGGAAAAGAATATAAGAACAAGCAGAAATTTATTTTCACCTACCGCATCAGCCCCTATATAAATTACAACCGCAGGCAGATCTTTGTAAACAACAACGCAGGTACAGCGAGCACATTCGGATTTGGACCCAATATCAATATCGGTCTTAACTGGAATGATATCATCGAGTTCAGGCCGGTGTACAGTCCGGGTATCAATAAAACAACCTATTCTGATCCCGCATTCAATGACATAAAAGTGATCACCCACTATGTGGATGCGGAACTAATCATTCGCTTTCCAAAAAAACTGGTTTGGGAAACTAATGTCGCTTACCGGCAGACCAACCAGGTAGCCCCAGGTTTACCAAAAACAAATATTTTATGGAATGCGGCAGTGACCCTGCTTATGTTTAAGGGAGATGTAGGCTTGTTGAAGCTGAGTGTATATGACATCCTTGACCGCAATAATGGTTTGTTCCGTTACACCTTCCAGAACCAGATCATCGATAACCAGACCAACGTACTGAAACGTTTCGCGCATCTTTCTTTTACTTACAACATCAGGAATATGGGCGCCCCGAAAAAAGTGGGAGGAAGAGACAGGTTGTTTATGTTTTAATATTATTGAGAAGTGATATTGCTTCTTCTTTCAGAAATCATATGGCTCATGCATTTTTATAGCCGGGAAGACGGGAAGACCAGCCTTCGCTAAAGCTTCAGCTGACGCAGCGGTAAGTAGTGGTATTAGATTATGAAGTTAATGAAATCAAAAGCTAGTAGCCGCAAGTCTGTAGTCCGTTTCAATTTTACAACCTCTACTTACCGTCTTCCCGCCTTCCCGGCTATATTACTGGAAATAAATTCATGTCTGGCAAATCAAAACCGCTCCATCACTCCCAAACCAAACAAAGCAAAATCATATTTCGCCGGATCTTTTGGGTCCAGTGATTTTAAATTCTTTGTAAGTTCTATTGCTGTTAACCAGTCAACAGGTTTTCTTTGAACGAGGTTAAAACGTTTGGCCACCCGGGCCACATGAAGATCAACAGGACAAACCAATTGGGAAGGCCGGATATTTTTCCAGAGGCCAAAATCCACTCCCTGCCTGTCTTTTCTTACCATCCACCGCAGGTACATGTTCAGGCGCTTACAGCTGGAGTTTTTATAGGGAGCAGCTATGTGTTTTTTGGTCCGTGGAGGAGCATCAGGCAAGGAGAAAAAATAATGATGAAATCCATTGAGCGCTTTTTCCACGGTTTCATCCCTGACATCAATCCACCTCGTAAAAGCAGATTCCAGGCTTTCATTTTCTGAATAATGTTTGCGGAAAAAGGAAATAAAATAGAGCAGGTCAGTCGCATTAAAAGTACGATGACGGAAACCCAGCAATTTTTTAAGATCCGCATCAGAATGATGAAGGCAGAAATCATGCGGTTCATTATTCATCAGCTGCATGAGTTCTCCGGACTTGTTGATGATGGTGGTACGGTTGCCCCAGGAGAAAATGGCCGCGAAAAATCCAGCGATCTCGATATCCTGCTTTTTGGTAAAAAGATGTGGAATGCAAATGGGATCAGCGGGAATAAAAGCAGGGGTATTGTATTCAACCACTTTCTTATCGAGGAAATCCTTTAATTCATGTTTGACTGCTGCCATCTATGGATGCAATAATACAACGTTCAACCTGCGCAGGTGATCCAGCAGGTAGGGATAATGATCAGCGCCGGTGAGAATGACCATGCGGGTTCCAGGATTTTTATTAACCAGCTGGCTGATATGCGCTGCCATCATTTGATTACGTTTTACATAAAACTGGTTCAACGTTTCATAAGAACTGCCGTTCAGTTGTACAGCCAGGCAGTCATAATATTTCCTGACAAGTGTTGTGTCGTTTTGGATGATGTCATTGACAGATCCGTTGCTGAGAACGGGAAGCCGTTCTTCAACTATGAGGTTACAGCCTGAAAGTTTGCCTGAATAAACTGAATCACTATCAAGCTGCCTTTCCAGCAATTTCCCCGGTGATTGAGTTCTCCAGTAACCCGCCGGTATACTCTGCCCTTCAAGATCGGGGCCAAGCCAGTCATATCCTTCAATCCTTGCACCGGGAAACCAGTAACGGGCCATCCACATCTCCCGCGGGTAATTTTTGCTTAAGTACAAAGTATCAGCACCTAAATCATATTGTCTCATTTCAACAGCTACGATTTGGGGTTCAAACCTGCTCACCAGGTTTTTCAGGCTGTCATAATTGTAAGATGTATTTGTTTTATGCAGGCCATGCAGCACGGGAAGGAGTAAAACTTTGGCCTGTGCAAAAACAAAAACTGCAGCAAGCGTAAATAAAAAAGAAAAAACACAACGTTTTAGCATAAGCTTATTTAAAATTCCGGTTTACAAATTCAAGGATCTTTTCAGCAAACCACTGGGGCTCTTCCTG
>CBDUBK010000248.1:0-4476 GCA_965365375.1 uncultured bacterium
GCGGGCCAGGGCATAAAGATTATACATGAACCAGTAAGCCGGCATCACCGTCAGCTGGTTTTTGGATTCATCATTACTTACCAGGCTGAAGGGAAGGGGGATATTGAGTTCGAAGGAATAGTCACCCTTGGCCAGCAGCGTAAACGTGGCAAACTTTGAATTATGTTTCAGGCTTACACAGAGCCCGGGCCAGAAACCACGGCCTGTTACAAATTCACCATCAGCCGCACGGCTGTTATGGTTAGACCCGATGGTGGCACCAGCAGCAATATTGCTCTGTCCCATCACCAGGGCTGCACATAAGAAAGAATTGTTGTGGTGCTGCTCATGACCCGGGAAAATGAGGGAGTTCAAAACCTCGCAGCAGGAAATGGTTGAATTATTCCCGAGATAGGAATTGATCAGCCTTGCACCATATTTTAATTGCGAGTGGGAAGCCATAAAAAAGCGCACGGCCTTCACCCCGTAAAAAATTCTTGAACCATGACCAATAATGCCGTTCACCAGTTCGCAACCTTCACCGATCTGGGAAGCTGCTTCGGGGAGGGAATTGATCGTAAGGTTTTTGAGTTTGTTTGCTCCCTTGATGTAGGCATCACTGCCCACCCATACATCCTTGATGATGCTGGTATTTTTGATCACGGTACGGTCCCCGATCTTTCCATAGTACCCTCTTTGCCTGTCAAATTTTTTTTCCGTGAAATCCCTGAACTTCTGCATGAGAGTTTCATCATCGCGGTACTTGGACCAGAGGTAGGCATCACCGGGTAACATGCCATTGAATGGAAGGATCTTGCGGCCTGCGTTCTCGTTGCGCACTTCCACCCAAACCCTTACTGATTCGTGTTCTCCTTCCTTGATAATGCCATTACCGAATTTGGCATGATCAGTTACATGCAGTTCATGAATGTTAAGCAGTATCACCTCGTTGCCGATGATATAATGCGACATGTAGTTCACATTGTTCACGATCACATTATCACCAAGGTCACAGCTGATAATGGTACTGCTGTATAAACCTACAGGCATGCATACATTGTGATAGCTGAGTGATACAGGTTCCAGTTTACCAATGCGTACGAGGCCGTAAAATTTGCAATGCTTCACCAGTTCAGGGTTGAAGGCATCGGATACCCTGATATTGTTCCAGTTGTCGGAAGTATTGTTGTTGCGTACCAGCACTTCAATTTCATATGCAGTGAGGTAACGGTAAAAAATGCCGCTCCTGTTCTGCAGGTCGCGCAGGTGGTATTCATCGCGATCCTCGGGAAGGTATTGCGCAGGAATAAAATCGTAACCGATACAGTTGAGTGATCTTTTCTGGATCTCGTTCATTATGATTAATCTTATTCATGGAAGCTAAGAGCCAATAGCCATCAGCCAATGGCCTTTGGCTTTTATTCTACCGTCACCGACTTCGCCAGATTCCTTGGCTTGTCTACATCCTGTCCTTTCGCAACGCCGATATAATAGGCCAGTAATTGCATGGGGATCACACTCAGCATGGGTGAAAGGATCTCGTCCGCGTCGGGAACAACAATTACATCGTCAGCAAGTGAGCGGCTCTGATCATCGCTTTCATTGATCACCGCGATCACCTTGCCCTTTCTTGCCTTGATCTCCTGCATATTGCTGATCACTTTTTCGTGGTAAGAATCTTTTGTGGCAATGAATACCACGGGCAGGGATTCATCCACCAGTGCTATAGGCCCGTGTTTCATTTCGGCTGCAGGATAACCTTCTGCATGGATGTAGGAAATTTCTTTGAGTTTGAGTGCGCCTTCCAGGGCTACCGGGAAATTATATCCTCGTCCCAGGTAAAGGAAATCCCTGGCGTCCTTGTATTTTTCTGCGATCCTTTTAATTTCTTCTACCGTTTCTGTTCCCAGCAATTCGGAAACCTTGTCAGGAATGGCATCGAGTTCGTGCAGGAGGCGGAGGTAACGGTCATGGTCAAGCGTACCTTTCTGGTAACCGATCTTCAGCGCGATCATAACCAGTATCGCCAGCTGGGCGGTGAATGCTTTTGTGGAAGCAACACCGATTTCTGGTCCTGCATGCGTATATGCGCCGGCATCTGATACCCTCGCAATGGAAGAGCCCACCACGTTGACCACGCCAAGGATTATGGCACCCTTGGCCTTTGCATTTTCGATGGCTACAAGTGTATCAGCCGTTTCGCCGCTCTGAGAGATGGCAATGATCACATCACCCTTGTTGATAACCGGATTCCTGTAACGGAATTCAGAAGCGTATTCCACCTCAACATTAATGCGGGTGAGTTCTTCAAAAATATATTCCGCAACCAGTCCTGCATGCCAGCTGGTACCGCAGGCTACCATCACAATGCGGTTGGCCGCTATGATCTGGTCGGCATATTTCTGGATGCCGCTCATGGTGATCGTTGCTGCATCTGCGTCAAGCCTTCCCCTCAGGCAATCATAAATGGTCTGGGGTTGTTCAAAAATTTCTTTCAGCATGAAATGGTCATAGCCGCCTTTTTCAATGGCTGCCAGTTCCATATCCAGTTTGATGATATAAGGTGTCTGGGTTTCATTACCCAGGTTCTTCAATACCAGTTCATCTGATTTAATGATGGCGATCTCGTAATCATTTACATAAACCACTTCCTTGGTGTATTCAATGATGGGAGAAGCATCTGATGCGAGGAAGTGTTCTCCCTTGCCAATACCGATCACGAGCGGGCTTCCCTTGCGTGCGGCAATAAGGGTGGATGGATCATCATTATCTATCAGAACGATCACATAAGCACCAACAATTCTTTTCAGGGCGATGCGTACTGCCTCTTCGGTGGTGCAGTTATTATTCTGTTTGATGTCCTCTATAAAATTGAGGAGCACTTCTGTATCGGTATCACTGTGAAACTGGTAACCCTTGTTCACCAGTTCCTGTTTGATCTGCGAATAGTTTTCAATGATGCCATTGTGGATCATGGCAAGTTTGCCGGAAGCAGAGGTATGCGGATGTGCATTGCGGTCGGAGGGTTCACCATGTGTAGCCCAGCGGGTATGGCCGATGCCGATATGGGCATGCAGGTCTTTTCCCTGGAGAATTTCTTCCAGCTCGGCCACTTTGCCTTTTTTCTTATAAACTTTGAGGCCGCTGTTCAGCAGGGCAATACCCGAACTGTCATAACCCCTGTATTCAAGTCTTTTAAGTCCTTTTAGAATGATTGGATAAGCTTCCCTGGGTCCGATATAGGCAACGATACCACACATGTATTGTCTGTTTTATATATTTTGATAGGAAGGGGATCAAAGGAGCCCTTACTCAGTGCGCTGCGAAAATCTATAAAAAGCACGATACCCCAAAAACTGAGTTGGGAAGCTGTTGTTATAATAATTTCCCGCTCAGGATAAGAAAGGCCATCGAAAAATAAATGATCAGCCCTGTTACATCCACCAGGGTGGCTACAAAGGGTGTGGAAGATGCAGCTGGATCGGCACCCAGTCTTTTCAGTAATAGCGGCAGCATCGATCCTACGATGGTTCCCCATAGCACCACGCCTATGAGGGAAAGTCCAATGGTAAAGGCGAGGCTCATATAATACTCGCCCAGTGTATCGGAGAAACTATTCCAGATGGCAATGACGGAGATGCCCATAATACAGAGCGTGAGCCCCAGCATCAGCCCGGAAAAGATTTCCCTGCGCATGATCCGCCACCAGTCGCTGATGGAGATCTCTCTCAGTGCCATGGCCTGGATGATAAGGGTGGCAGCCTGTGAACCGCTGTTGCCCCCGCTGGAAATGATCAGGGGAATGAAGGTAGCCAGCACCACTACTTTTGCGATCTCGTCTTCAAACTGGTGCATGGCGGATATGGTCATCAGTTCACCAATAAAAAGGACGATCAGCCAGACCACCCTTTTTTTAAAAAGTTTGAGCAAAGGAATTTCCAGGTAGGGTTCATCGAGTGCTTCGGTACCCCCGATCTTCTGCATGTCTTCCGTAAATTCCTCGCTTGCCACCCAGAGGATATCATCAATGGTTACGATGCCCAGAAGTTTATTGCTGTTGCTGACCACGGGCAGGGCCACGCGGTTGTTCATCCGGAAAACCTCGGCGGCTTCTTCCTGGTCCTGGTAGGCATTGAGTGCAATGCCGCGGTTGTCCATCAGCTCCCGCACTTTTTTTTCCGGCTGTGCCAGTATGAATTCGCGGATCCTGATATCATCCAGCAATTCACCTTTTTCATTGATCACGTAGATCACATCAATGGTCTCTGAATTTTTGCCTACTCGGCGCACGGTTTCCAGCACCTGCTGCACGGAATTATTTTCATATACGTACACATAGTCCGGCGTCATGAGCCTGCCCACACTGTTCTCCGGGTAACCTAAAAGCGAAAGGGTGATCTTTCTTTCTTCATTATCCAGAAGTTTGATGAGTTCCCGCACCACGTTGCTGGGCAGTTCTTCCAAAAAATCGGTGCGGTCATCTGGAGGCAGTTCATT
>CBDUBK010000249.1:0-4474 GCA_965365375.1 uncultured bacterium
AAAGTGCCCCGCTAAGAATAGCAGGGCTTCACCCTTAACCATACGAAACCAAGATTTTTATCTCGAGTAGAATTTATCTACGATCTTTCTCTATCAGAAGGCATGCTAAAATTACGCTTGCATTTTTGACCTGTTGATTCTGATTCGCCGAAAGCCTGAAAATTATCGGTAAATATTATAGCTGCAAGTACCGTTAAAATCTTTCACAATTAACTGATCTTAGTCAGCTTTTGAAGGGCCCAAACTATCGTCCAGCAAGGCTTTCACCTCTTTTATGGCCTGGTTGCATTTTTCTTCCACCACCTTGAAATGGTATCGGTAATCTATACCGTTATTCCCCAGGGCAGCATGTTCCATTGCTTCCAGGTGAGGGTGGAGTTCGGCAGCCAGCCCGGCATATCCTACGGTAGATTTCAGGCTGTGGGCGGTGCGGCGGATGGCATCATGGTCACCCGCTTCAATATGGGCAGAAAGTGCCCGCAGTTCAACGGGCACCTGTATGATAAATTGCTGTAGGATCTCTTTTTCAAACTGGGGATCATTGCCGGAAAGCTCGTGCAGGTAATCCAGCTTGATGTGTTCAAATGGACCTGGCTGCCCCGGGATGTTCTGTGCATTGCGTGCGATGATATTATAAAGGACCGTTTCTTTAATGGGTTTGGAAACATAATCGTTCATACCCAGCTGCAGGCATTTTTCCTTTTCCCCTACCATCGCGTGGGCGGTCATGGCGATAATAGGCACATCCATTTTCAATTCATTGCGGATAACGCTTGTGGCGGTATAACCGTCCATTTCGGGCATCTGGATATCCATCAGTACAATGGAAAAACCTGATTGCTGCAGAATTTCAACGGCTTCCTTACCATTGTTTACAACCACGTGATCCATTGACCAGCTTTTCATGAGGTGTTTCACCAGCTGCTGGTTCATGAGATTATCTTCCGCTATCAGCACTCTTATCTTCTGCAAAGGCACCTGTTCTTCCTGCACGGCAAGCGCTTCAGAATAGATCTGCGCAATGTCGGGAAGTTTGTATCTGATCTCCACGGAAAAGGCAGAACCAACACCCGGTTCGCTGGTAAGATCAATGCGGCCTCTCTGGATATCCACCAATTGCTTTACAATGGAAAGGCCAAGCCCTGTCCCGCCAAACCTCCTGGTAGTTGCAGCTTCGGCTTGCTGGAAACGTTCAAAAATGGCAGATTGTTTTTCCGCAGGAATGCCAATACCGGTATCGGTAACCGTTATACGTATGCCGGCCTCTGTTTCCTGTAATCCAGTGAGTACCACATTTACTTTCACACTACCCTCATTGGTAAATTTCACCGCATTGCTGATCAGGTTTACCAGGATCTGCGTGAGCCTGATGGCATCACCGCAAAGAATATCGGGAACTTCTTTATCAATGTGAACACTGAAATCTATTTCCTTTTCCTTAATTTTTTCGATGAACATAGCACCTACCGAACTAACCATGCTGCGAAGACTGAAACGGGTTTCTTCGAGATGCATCATACCCGCTTCAAGTTTGGAGAGATCGAGGATATCATTCACCAGCATGAGAAGGTTCTCTCCTGCCGAATGAATATTCTGTACATATTCCCTTTGCGTTGGATTGAGGTCTGTCCTGCGCAGCAGGCTGGTAAAACCGAGAATGGAATTCATGGGCGTCCGGATCTCGTGGCTCATATTCGCCAGGAACTGCTCCTTCATATGCGCTACATCCTTGCTGCGTTTTTCTGATTCATTCAGCTGCGAAATCATCCGCTGCTGTTTTCTTCCCTGGTTGGTGATAAACCAGAAAGCTGATAACAGGGCACCAAGGGCCATGAGTGTAATTACAAAACCCCAAAGCCTTGCACTTCTGCCGGTAGTTTCAATGGAGCCCACGATGCGCAACAATTGTCCCTGCCTGTTTTTTTCAAGAAGGCTGATGATAGCGATGATCTGGTCACGGAGATGTTTTCCGCGGTTGGTATTGACCACTGCTTCAGCTGAATCCTTACCGTGGTTATTGAAAGCATCAAGGATCTCGATGCTGAATTGTTTTTTTTCTGAGATCAGGACCTTGAGCCTTTCAATCTCTTCCCTGGTCTGGTAACGGAGATTCGCGGCGATTACATCAAACTCACTGTCGATACTCCTGTTGCGTTGTTCAATATCCTTCAAATGGGAAATATCGCCATTGATAACAGCACCGCGGATATCACTTTCAACAGACAGGATATTGGCTTCAAGCCTCCGGAGGTCGTTCTGAACCTGCAATTCATTCAACAGGCTTTTATTACCCTCTATCAGGCGCCTGATATTGTAGCCTGACATCACCTGCAGGAATACAATAATGACGATAGCGAACAGAAACAGCCATAAAATAAGTAATCGGTAATCAGGTCTTCGCATAGGTGAAGCTCAATTACCGAAAATACGATTTTCAGCTATGGCCTTCAGCAGGTTTTGCCCCGAGATAATATTTTTTAAAAAAACGGACGGCTGAGAAAAAAAAGAAGATAGAAACTGCCAGTGTAAGGATGAGTACAAAAGGTCTTTTCCTGCTGAAAAGTTCATTGAACAGGAAATACTCAGAAATGATGAGCATCAGGAGGAATAATATGAAAGTCAGAAACTTTTTCATAAGCATGAAGAAAGGCCGCTAAAGGCAGCCGTTCCTGAACAATTAGATTCTGGATGCAGTACGGTGGTTTTTCACGTTAGTTTGGGTTGCGACCATCGGCGAAGCATCAAAATCAGAATAGGACCGGATGCATGGATATTGTTCAGCAAAACTAGCTGCAGGGCCGGAAAATTTTCGCCCGCTTAGGTTAAACCCTTATTGGACTCGGTGAAATTGAGTTATATAACGGTGAGATTATAGCAGGTTCAGCCGTTTATTGAGGTTGGATTTATGGGTATCAGCCACAGGAATCGTGGTCTTGCCAATGCTGATAGTCCCTTCCTGTATGTAATCAATTTTATTGATAGCAACGATATAGCTGCGGTGTACTCTTATGAATTTACTTGCAGGCAGTTTCTCCTCAATGGACTTGAGTGTTGCATGTACCACATGAAACTTCTGGGAAGTATGCACCTTCACATAATCACCCATCGCTTCCAGGAATAGTATATCGTCAATGCTGATGCGCTTGAGCACACCATTATCCTTCACAAAAACAAATCCCTGCTCTTCCACCTTCACTTCTTCCTTGTTACTTTCAAGGGTTTCACCAGCTTTTTCTATTGCCTGTTTGAGCCTGGGCAATGTAATGGGCTTCACTAGGTAATCCACAACATTGAGCTCAAATGCTTCAACAGCATAATCTTTTTTGGCAGTAGTAAAAATGATGAGGGGCCGCTGCTGGCCCAGTTTGCGGGTGAGATCCAGGCCGCTCATATCCGGCATCTCGATATCCAATAGCAACAGGTCTACCTGCCGGGCGTCGAGGGAGTCGAGGGCTTCACTGGCATCACTGCATTCAGCAATTAATTCAAGGCTCGGAACTTGTGTCACCAGTTGTTTCAAAGCCATTCGGGCCATCTTGTTATCGTCAACAATTATGCATTTCATGGTCAAGGGGATGAACAAATATAATAAACGAACCTATTCACAATAAACAATAATGATCGTGCATGAAATATAGCAGAATCATGCCAAATTATCTGATTCCGATCACGGGCAAAGCTTTCTGCCTGATCAACTCATTGAGCGCCTTCACATCATTTTGTTTAATTGCGTTTAGCTGTGACAGTTGTTCATTAACCTGTGCAGCTAAATCGTTATATACATCACGTACCTGTTTGGATGGCGCGAAATTGCCGCTGGAGGCCACATCATACACACCACCGATTTTATCATTCAGCCTGATGGGATAGTTGAGCACATCCTGGCTGCTCTTTGCTTTCGTCTGGTATAATACTTCTTCTATAGCAGTGAGTTTCCTGTTGATGGAGTCACTCATTTTTTTTACTTCCGCAGGCACATCCTTACCCTGCAGCGTAATAAAAGAGCTGATCTGTGAGCGCAGGGCCCTGATGTCTTTTATAGCTTTCTGCGTCTCTACAAATTTTTCTTTAACCTCACTAAGAAAAGCGAACTGGGCGTCATAATCTTCCTGGCTGATGCCATAATTCGGATCAGCTTTTACCGTGAACGGAACTTCCGTTGAATCGGATCCCATCTTAAACCTTGCATAGTATTGCCCGGGAGGGGCAGTGATGGCACCCGGAACCCCGTTCCATAAAATCATGCCTTCCATTCTTTCTGTTTCTGGATAACGCAGATCCCAGGTAAACTGGTTCATTCCCTTTCGCAAATCAAATCTGGAGGTCGCATCTTTCGCATCAGTGGTATAAATACGCACGGTAGCATGGTTCTTATCAAAGATCTGCACAGAAGCCTTTAAGGAATCGTGCGCGGGCTGTGCATAATAATTAATGATCACACCTGCCGGAGGGTTGCTCCCGGCATTTACTGGCT
>CBDUBK010000250.1:0-4453 GCA_965365375.1 uncultured bacterium
CTTAAAAGTCAAAACTCAAAAGTCAAAACTTAAAAGTCAAAACTCAAAGGTCAAAACTTAAAAGTCAAAACTCAAAGGTCAAAACTTAAAAGTCAAAAGTTAAAAGTCAAAAGTCAAAAGTCAAAACTCAAAAGTCAAAACTTAAAAGTCAAAACTCAAAAGTCAAAAGTCAAAAGTCAGAAGTCAAGGGCCAGAAGCCATCGGCCAATAGCCGTATTTTTGCGCATGCAATTGCTTCTTTGCGCTGCCACTGAATTTGAACTGGGTCCTTCGGTTAAGGAATTGCAGCAGCAATATCCCGGAAAAATTGAAATCCTGGTAACAGGTGTGGGAATGATGGCTGCAACCTATGCGCTCACCAAAAAGATTTCCATGCAAAAGCCAGGTTTGATCCTGCAGGCTGGTGTTGCGGGGAGTTTTAATCCTGGTATCAAACCTGGAGCAGTTGTCGCTGTAATTTCTGAAACCATCGGCGACCTGGGCGTTGAGGAAAATGGTGAATTCAGGCCCATTTCCAGGCTCGCACTGGCCGACCAGGACGAATTACCCTGGAGCGGTGGAAAGCTGGTGAATGAGCATGAGATTCTTAAATCCTGCGGACTTCCACTTGTTCATGCTGTAACAGTGAATGAGATCAGCACCAACCGGAAGAGGATGTTGTATTACCGTGAATCATTAAAAGCTGATGTGGAAAGCATGGAAGGTGCGGCGCTTCATTATACTGCATTGCAGGAACAGGTTCCCTTTTTGCAGTTAAGATCCATATCCAATTTTGTGGGTGAAAGAAATAAGGCTGAATGGTTGCTGGATGCAGCCATCATCAACCTCGATAACAAACTGGCTGAACTGGTTCCTAAAATTTTGGCAACATGAAACTGACACTTGGATTTTCTCCCTGTCCCAACGATACATTTATTTTCGACGCTCTTGTCAATGGAAAGATCGATACGGAAGGATATGAATTCGAACCGGTGCTGGAAGACATCCAGACCCTAAATAGCTGGGCATCTGAAGGAAGACTGGATCTTACAAAGCTGAGTTTCCCAGCATTTTTTGAATATGGACAACAATATGAAATGCTGCACTCCGGTGGAGCGCTTGGTAAAGGTGTGGGGCCATTGCTGGTTGCTAAATCCATGGTGAATGTCCCGGATGTGAACCATTGCCGCATTGCCATACCGGGTGAACTTACAACTGCTAATTTTCTTTTGAACTTTGCCTTTCCTTCAGCCAGGAACAGGATCCCCATGCTGTTTTCTGAAATAGAGGATGCAGTGCTCATGGGTAATGTGGACCTTGGTGTGATCATACATGAAAACCGTTTTACTTACCAGCAGAAAGGACTGATCAAAGTTTGTGACCTTGGCGCGATCTGGGAAGAAAACCAGGGACTGCCGATACCTCTTGCCTGCATCGCTGCAAAAAATTCCATTCCACAAAAGGACAGGGAGCGTATCAGTCAGCTGATCCGGAAAAGTATTGAATATGCTTTTACACAGCTCCCGGAAATTACGGAGTATACCAGGCAGCATGCACAGGCCATGGATGAAGAGGTGATGCGCCAGCATATTGCGCTTTATGTGAATGATTATTCCATTGATGCCGGTGAGGAAGGCGCAAAAGCCATCAACAGGCTAAAAGAAGTATATGAGAATACATTTTGATGCAATTCATCAACACTAATCAGCAATTGGTAAAATAATAAGGCCCACGTTCATCTTGCAGTGTTTTCTTTGTTGCAATAAGCACTGCACATGAAAAAACTGATCACGTTCTTCCTTTTCGTTTTATTTGTCTTCAACACGCGGGCCCAGCAGACTAACGGGCGACTGAAAGTTTTCCTGGACTGTACACAGTCATGGCTCTGTGATTTTGATTATGTAAGGGCAGAGATCAGGCTTGTGGATTTTGTACGGGACCGTTTTGTGGCTGATGTTCATGTGATGGTGAATACCCAGAACAGTTCTTCAGGGGGTACCCAGGCACAGGTAAATTTTATCGGCCAAAAAAGGTTTTCAGGCAAAGCAGATACGCTTACTTATTTCAACGAACCTACCAGCACAGAGGATGACCAGCGCAAAAGACTTGTACAATATCTGAAACTTGGATTGACATCCTTTATCGCGAAAACGGATGATGCTTCGCAGCTGCAGATCAGTTTTGCTGCGGGAGCAAATGACAGCAGCAGGAAAAATATGGCAGCGACGAAGGATCCATGGAATTTCTGGGTGTTCCAGTTTGGCGCCAACGGCAGCATGAATGGTTCCCAGAATTACAAATCCAGGAATCTTCATGCATATTTTTCAGCTAACCGGGAAACAGAAGACTGGAAAATCAATTTCGGCATCTGGGGAACGCAGGAAGTGCAGACCTTTATTGATGATAATGGCGAGACAAAATTTACCAGGAAAAATTATTCATCTGAGTTGGAGGTAGCAAAGAGCATTAACCCGCATTGGTCTTATGGACTGGCTTCATCTTATACCAATTCCCTTTATTCGAATATCAGGACCGGTTTACGTTTACAACCCAAACTTGAATACAGTGTCTTTCCCTATTCACAGTTTAATACACAGAGAATTGTCTTCCAGTATATGATAGGTGGGGTGTATAATAATTATTATGATACGACTATATTTTTTAAGAAAAAAGAAACCCAGCTGCACCATGCGGTGAATATGATCACTTCATTTACCAAACCATGGGGGAGTATCAACCTGGGTGTTTTTTATTCTAATTATTTTGATGATTTCAATAAGAACAATTTAAGTTTTAATGGTGCAGTGAGCTGGAGAATTACGAAAGGCCTCAACTTCGCGGTCTGGGGTAATTATGCACTCATCCATGACCAGATCGGGTTGAGAAAGGGTAATGCCACGCGTGATGAATTACTGATCAAGAACAGGGAATTGTTATCGAGTTTTGAATACAACCTTGGTATTGGTTTCAGTTACCGCTTTGGATCTATTTTGAATAATATCGTGAACCCGAGGTTCAGGGGATTGAGTTATTCGATTAATATTTAGTCTGAACCTTGATTTATGGATTTTTGGATTTGGAAGAAAAGGCAAGGCCGGGAAGGCGGGAAGGCGGTAAGTAGCCTCTGAGATTCATGCAATTTCAAAGGCACCACTAACTATACATTCTGTAAGGATTTTATTTACCGCCTTCCCGTCTTCCCGGCTAACTCAAATTGATCTGAAAGCATTTTTGAAAATTCATTGGAGTATTGTTTATCCTTATAATAACCCACCCATTTAATTCCAATCAAAGCATTGGTG
Source organism: uncultured bacterium (assembly GCA_965365375.1). GTDB lineage: Bacteria > Bacteroidota > Bacteroidia > Chitinophagales > Chitinophagaceae > Flavisolibacter. The sequence continues at coordinate 3,282 of CBDUBK010000250.1, forward strand.
AGGAAGATCTCATCTGCCTCCCGAAGGTTTTCTTCAGTAATATGATGCTGGTGAAGATGATAATTTCCTGATTCAAGGATGTCAATCACATGCCTGCGCATCACACCACTCACACAACCCTGGTTCAATGCAGGCGTATAAACATCTTTTCCTTTCACTAAAAAAATATTTGCACGGGAAGTATCAGCGATATGATTGTCAGTATTCAATACCAGCGCATCATCCCAACCCTGCTCCTTCGCATAAATTCCCGCCATTACATAGGGGAGGTGATTTGATGTTTTCAGATTGGAGAATCCATCACAGCTTTTCCTTGCAAAAGGATAAATACCAATAGTCAAACCATTCTCATTGTACTGACCATAGGTCTCATCCAGAGACGCGGCTTCAATACTATAAGCAGCAGTGTTTTTTTCATCCCTGAAAACTGCCAGCCTTATCCTTGCTGATGCTTTGCAATTATTTTTTTCAGCCAGGGAAAGGACCTGGTCCGTGAGGGTGTTTTTATTGATGAAGGCCGGATCTATATTGAGCAATTGAAGCCCGAAGAATAATCTTTCAAAATGGTAGCCGGAAAGCCGGAGCACCCCATCAACAAGTTTTATGGTTTCGAAAACACCGTCGCCCCATTTAAAACTACGGTTGTCGATCGTGAGTACAGGTTGCTGGGCATCCAGGAATTGGCCGTTGAAACAGATCCATTGCATGATTAGAAATACCAGGTTAATAATTCAATTAGTAGATTTAACCGCAAAGAACGCCAAGAACGAGCATTGGTTGAAGTTTTGAAATGCGTCGCGCAAAGGAGCGCAAAGAAAATTACTGGGTTCCTTTTTTGAACTTTGAACTTTCAACTTTGAACTGTTCTCAATACTCCCACTTCACCAACGTTGCTCCCCAGGTAAATCCACCACCAAAAGCGGCAAGTACCAGGTTATCTCCTTTGTTCAGGTGTTGTTTCCATTCCCATAAACAAAGCGGGATGGTAGCAGCCGTTGTATTGCCATAACGCTGGATATTGAGCATCACCTTATCATGTGAAAGTCCCATACGGTCGGCTGTGGCATCGATGATTCTTTTATTGGCCTGGTGAGGTACCAGCCAGGCGATATCATCACCTGTGAGTTTATTTCTTTCGAGGAGTTCGGCGCTTACATCTGCCATTCCTTTCA
>CBDUBK010000251.1:0-4435 GCA_965365375.1 uncultured bacterium
TGCCAGGGAAAGATGGTCAGGATTTTTTTGGAAATAAAGCCAGGAAGCAGATTTCACTCCTTCAATATTGCCGCCATAGGGTACCAGGTTGAGATAGAGTTGCAGGATTTCATCCTTATCATATTTCCATTCCAACTGCAGGGCCCTGAACATCTCGATGCATTTGGAAAGTAAATTTCTTTTACGTGGTTCCATGGCCCTGGCCACCTGCATGGTAATGGTGGAAGCACCTGAAGTGCGTTTCATGCGGATGGTATTCATGAAGGCAGCCCTGGCCAACGCAAAAGGATTGATACCGGGATGCCGGTAGAAATAACGGTCTTCCTTTGCAATGATAGTTTTGCGCAGCAATGGAGAGATCTCTTCCAGCTCCGTTTTCATTCTCCATTTTTCATCCGGTGTGAGATAAGCATTGACCACCTGTCCATTAGCATCAGAGATGGTTGTTGAATATTCTATGGAGTCAGGTACGGGAAACAGGCGGTTGAGAAGGAGGAATAACAGGAAGGAACACCCTAAGAAGATTACGAATCTTTTAACAAGCCGGAATAATTTCAGCTTTGTAACTTTCTGAAGCCATTGATTCAAACTGTATGGACTCATCGGGTCATCCTCCTTAGCTTTTTATCTGCAGGTTCTCACCTGGACAACACGAATGTAATTACCGGGTGGCATGGATTTCTTTCCCTTCGTAAGTATAAACATTTTATAACAAATGCAGGCAGGGTCTGCAGGCTTAATAAAGCTTTATGGAAAAGAAAAACCCTGGCATCTTCTGTTGATAAAGGGAAAGACCTGCTGTATAAATTCGTGGATAGCTATTAACTATTATTACTAACTTTTTACCGCCAACTTTTCAATCCATTGTATGTTTAATAAATACTTCCTGGTTCCGCTGATCCTTTGCGGAACTATTTTTTTGTCTGCCTGTAAACGGAACTATGTAACGCTTGATTTTACCAATGCCAAAGGAGAGGTGCCGCAACTAGGTAACCTGGTCTTCCGTTTCAATAAATCCGTTTATCCTGATTCCCTGTTGAACAACTGGGATTCCACTAAATATGTTTCTTTCGAACCGGCCATACCCGGGCGCTTCCGCTGGAATGGCCCTGATGAACTGGTATTTTCCCCTTCCAATCCCCTGCAACCAGCTACTACGTACCGGGCAAAGATCCAGGACGAAGTTTTGCGCTTCAGCAGTTTCAATGATATTAAAGACGCAGATAAGATTGAGTTCAGCACGTCTCCGCTTGCCCTTGCGGATGCACAGGTGATCTGGGTGCTGCAGGATGAATCCAGGAATATCGCCGTGCCCCAATTGAACCTGGTGTTCAATTATCCTGTGGATGCGAATAAGGTCCAGGAAAAACTCAAAATAGAAGTGGATGGTGTGAAAACCTCTTACAGTTTGCAAACTATAGGAGTTAGTAAACATGTTGCAATAAGATTGAATCAATTCAAGGCGGAAGACAAATCTTTTGAAGCCATGGTTCATATCGAAGCAGGCCTGCGGCCTGATAAAGGGAATAACAGTCTTGAAGAGCCTATCAAAACTCTGCTGACCATTCCTTCGCCCTTTGTACTCAATATCAATAATGTGGAGACGGAGCATGACGGGCTCCAGGGATTGATCCATGTTTATACCAGCCAGCAATTGCGTCCTGAAAACCTTCAGCAACTCATCCAATTTGATCCTGCAATCAGCTATACAACCAATTTTGAAGAATACGGTTTCACTATCAAAAGTGAAAAGTTTGATGTGGAAAACAGTTATGCCTTTACTATCAACAGCGGGTTAAGGGGGAAAGTTGGAGGCGTATTGAAAGATCCCTACAATGGAAGCGTGGCCTTCGGGCAAATGGAATCAGAGGTAAGGTTCACCAATAACAAAGCTATCTATCTTTCCAAAAAAGGAAGCGGGAATATTGAAGTACGCATTACCAACACACCTAAGGTTCGTGTGATCTTTTCAAAAATCTATGAGAACAACCTGCTGATGGCTCAGCGTTATGGTTATGAACCTTCCGACCGTGGCGACCAGGAATATGATTATGCCTCTTATAATAATGAGGAATATGAAGGTTATAGTAATGACCTGGCCGGTGATGTGGTTTATAGTAAAGAAATTGATACAAGGTCTTTACCAGAATCCGGTGCAGGTCGCATCCTGAACCTTTCCCAGTTTGAAGACCGGTTGCCGGACTCTAAAGGTATTTACCATGTGATGATCCGATCCAAAGAAGATTACTGGATAAACGACAGCCGTTTTATTTCCTATTCCGACCTGGGGCTTGTAGCAAAACAAGGGAATGATAAGATCTATGTATTTACGAATTCCATCAAAACAGCCAACCCGGTAAATGGTGTTACCATAAATGTTTATGGTGCCAATAACCAGTTGCTGGGAACAGCAGCCACCAATGAAGATGGTGTTGCAGAGGTGCCTGTCCCGGCCAAACAATTTGCAGGCTTCAAACCCGCAATGGTCATTGCTAAAACAGCTGATGATTTTACCTATCTCCCCTTCAGTAATACACGCGTAAATACTTCGAGATTTGATGTGGGTGGAAAAATTTCCAATCCTACCGGGCTTGATGCGTTTGTTTACGCGGAACGTGATATATACAGGCCAGGTGAACGGATCAATTTCACCACTATACTTCGTGATAAAAACTGGAAGAGCCCTGGAGAAATTCCGGTTAAGATAAAGATGCTGTTACCAAATGGCAAAGAGCTCCGGACCTTTCGCAAAGGGCTGAATGAGCAGGGGGCCACAGAGGGGGCGGTGGATATTTCACCTGCAGCCATCACGGGAAGTTATACGCTTGAAGTCTACAGTTCGAATGATGTATTACTGGCGACTAAAAATTTTATGATTGAAGAGTTTGTGCCGGACCGGATCAGGGTGCAGGCTAAACTTGACCAGTCCTTCCTTAAACCCGGAACGGTAGCCAGCCTGCAGCTGAACGCGATGAATTTTTTCGGACCGCCTGCTGCTAACCGTAAATACGAGACCGAGATCCAGGTACGCCAGAAAAATTTTTCTGCTAAAGGTTTTGAAGATTTTGATTTTGGTCTTGCCAACCAGAGAAGTTTTTATGATAAGGAAATCAGGGAAGGAACAACGGATGCAGCCGGAAATGCGACATTTAGTTACGAGGTGCCAGCCATGTATGCCAACTCAGGTCTGCTGCAGGCGAATTTTTATTCTACTGTATTTGATGAAACAGGACGCCCGGTAAGCAGGGTAATTTCTTCGGATATATATACCCAGGATGTTTTCCATGGTATTAAGGATGATGGATATTATTATTATTCACTCAACCAGCCGGTACGCTTCAACCTGGTTTCCCTGAACAGGGAATCAAAACCCGTACAGGCAAGGGCAAGAGTGCAGGTGATCAAACATGAATACCGCACCGTATTAACCAGGAGTGGAAGTTATTTCAGGTATGAATCACAAACGGAAGACAAATTATTACATGACCAGGAAATGAATGTCGGGAATAATACGCCTTTCAGTTTTGTTCCGCGTTCACCAGGCAGTTACGAGGTCAGGTTATACAGGCCTGGAGCCAATGCATATGTCAGCAAAAGTTTTTACAGTTATGGTTCCTGGGGAGGTGAGAACAATTCTTTCGAAGTAAATAACGAGGGTCATATTGATATTGAGCTTGACAAAACAAAATACGAAACCGGCAGCCAGGCAAAACTGCTTTTCAAAACACCATTCAGCGGTAAAATGCTGGTAACTGTTGAAACGGATCATGTCATTTCCTACCAGTACCTTGAAGTGTCCAAACGCACAGCCACCCTTGATCTTAAACTCGATGGCAAACATGTACCGAATGTTTATGTAACAGCAACGCTGTTCAAACCACATGCGGTTTCAGATATCCCTCTTACAGTTGCACACGGATTCCAGAACATCATGGTGGAAGAACCAGGGAGGCATATGGCTGTTGAGATCACCAGGCAGGAAAAGGTCCGGTCACGAACCCACCAGAAGGTGAGGGTAAAAGCCAGCCCTGGAAGTTATGTTACACTGGCGGCTGTTGACAATGGTGTGCTGCAGGTGAGTGATTTCAAAACACCGGATCCTTATGCTTATTACTACCAGAAAAAAGCCTTACAGGTCCAGGCATTTGATATGTATCCATTGCTTTTTCCTGAGCTCAGGACTGGCCTTAGCAGTACTGGCGGTGATGGTGATGTAAGTCTTGATAAAAGAGTGAACCCCATGCAGGCAAAAAGAGTGCGCATCATGTCGTACTGGAGTGGCATAAAAAAAGCCAATGGCAGCGGGTATGCGGATTTTGAATTTGACATTCCCCAGTTTAATGGTGAGATCCGGCTCATGGCTGTGGCTTTCCGGGATAACCCGTTTGGTTCTGCAGAGAAAACAACGGTAGTCGCTGATCCCATTGTACTGAGT